>NZ_JBFBND010000011.1:0-142221 GCF_040702905.1 Kineococcus sp. NPDC059986
TCGGTGAGCTGGATCTCTGGTGGTTTCGGTCCGCGTACGCGTGCCATCGCCCCAGCTTACTAAGCCGACAAGGAATTAACGACTCACGACACTAGCGGTCGCTCTCCCGCCGCGTCCGGCTGGCCGCGAGCTCGTCGAGGACGCGGCGCGCCCAGCTCGGCCCCTCGTAGATGAACGCCGTGTACGCCTGGACGAGGGAGGCCCCCGCGTCGAGGCGTTCGGCGACGTCGGCCGCCGTCTCGATGCCGCCGACGCCGACGAGGACGAGGGAGCCGTGGGTGCGCGCGGCGAGCCGGCGCAGCACCTCCAGCGAGCGCTGCTTGAGCGGGGCGCCGGACAGCCCGCCTCCCCCGGCGGCCTCGACGACGTCGGCCGGGGTGCGCAGACCGTCGCGGCCGATGGTCGTGTTCGTGGCGACGATGCCGTCCAGGCCGAGCTCGACAGCGAGGTCGGCGACCGCGTCGACGTCGTCGTCGGACAGGTCCGGGGCGATCTTCACCAGGAGCGGCACGTGGCGGTGGGCGGCGCCGTCGGCGGCCTCGCGGACGGCGGACAGGACGGGCCGCAACTTCTCGACGGCCTGCAGGTTCCGCAGGCCGGGGGTGTTCGGGGAGGAGACGTTGACGACGAGGTAGTCGGCGTAGGGCGCGAGCAACCGCGCGGACGTCGCGTAGTCGGCGGCCGCGTCGGCCTCGGCCACGACCTTGCTCTTGCCGATGTTCACGCCGACGACGACGGGGTGGGCGGGCGGCACGGCGCGGTACTGCCGCAACCGCTTCGCGACCACCTCGGCGCCGTCGTTGTTGAACCCCATGCGGTTGACGACTGCGCGGTCGGCGACGAGCCGGTGCAGGCGGGGCTTGGGGTTGCCCGGCTGCGGCAGCGCCGTCACCGTCCCGACCTCGACGCAGGAGAAACCGAAGTTCCCCAGCGAGCCCAGGCCCGTCGCGTTCTTGTCGAAGCCGGCGGCGAGGCCGAGCGGGGTCGGGAAGTCGATCCCGAGCGCCTTCACCCGCAGCCGGTCGTCGTCGGTGGTGAAGCTGCGGCGCAGCACATCCGGGGCCACCGGGACGCGGCCGGTGAGCCGCATCCCGGCGAAGGCCCAGCGGTGCGCGACCTCGGCGTCGACGCGGGTCAGGACGTGCCGGTAGAGGGTCCTGTACGCGCGTCCGCCGGCCACGACCGCAGCCTAACCGTGCTCAGTCGAGCGAGTCGGTACGGGTCTCGCGCAGGAGGGCCAGTGAGACGAGGCTCACGACGGCGGTCCCGGCGAGGTAGTAGCCGACCCAGCTGACACCGTGCGCGGCGGCGAGCTGGACCGCGGTGTACGGCGCGAGCGAGGCCCCGAGGATCGACCCGGAGTTGAAGGCCAGCGAAGCGCCCGTGTAGCGGACGTTCGTGGGGAACAACTCCGGCAGGTAGGCCCCGATGGGCCCGAAGACGAGCCCCATGAAGAACAGCCCGGCGCACAGCCAGACCATGACGAGCGACGTCTGACCCGACCCGAGCAGCGGCCCGGTGAGCAGGCCGACGACGGCCCCGCCGACCATCGCCGTCGCCAGCACCGGACGGCGCCCGACGCGGTCCGAGAGCCAGCCCGACAGCGGGGTCGCGGCGGCCATGAAGAGGACGGCGACGCAGAGCATGAGGAGGAACTGCTGGCGCGAGTAGCCCAGGCTCTTGGTGCCGTAGCTCAGCGACCACGTCGTGGTGAGGTAGAAGAGCGTGTAGGTCAGCATGACCGAGAAGGCGCCGAGGACGACGACCTTCCCGCTGCGGCGGAACGTCTCCGTCACCGGGACGCGCACGGGGCGGTCCTCGGCGAGGGCCTTGGCGAACACCGGCGTCTCGGCCAGGCTCAAGCGGATCCACAGCCCCAGGACGACGAGCAGCGCGCTCAGCAGGAACGGGACGCGCCAGCCCCAGGCCAGGAAGGTCGCGTCGTCCATCTGCGTGGCCAGCAGGATGAAGAGCGTGTTGGCCAGGACGAAGCCGAACGGCGCCCCGAGCTGGGGGAACATGCCGTAGAGGGCGCGCCGGTTCGGCGGGGCGTTCTCGGTGGCGAGCAGGGCCGCCCCGCCCCACTCACCGCCGAGGCCGAAACCCTGGCCGAAGCGCAGGACGCACAGCAGCGCCGGCGCGAGGTTGCCGGCGGAGGCGTGGGTCGGCAGGACGCCGATGAGGACGGTCGAGATCCCCATGACGAGCAGGGCCGCGACGAGGGTCGTCTTGCGCCCCACCCGGTCCCCGAAGTGGCCGAAGACCACCGACCCGACGGGACGGGCGACGAACGCGATGGCGAAGGTCGCGAGCGAGGCGAGCGTCGCCGCGGTGTCGTTGTCGGAGGGGAAGAACAACGCCGGGAACACCAGCACGGCCGCGGTGGCGTAGACGTAGAAGTCGTAGAACTCGATCGTCGTGCCGATGAGGCTGGCGGCGGCGACCTTGCCGACGGGGTTGGTGGGCGGCGCGGCCTGCGTCGTCTGCGTGGGGCCTGACGTGGCGGACATGACGGAACCTTCGGGGCATCGGGACGGGTGGGGCCCCCAGGGGTCGTCCTGGCCGGGCGGTCGACACCCGTTGCGCACCGGGGTCGCCGTCGCCGCTCCGGGTGTCCCGGGAGCCTACGCGCGGCCTGTGAGGCGTCCAAGTCCCGGAACGGCCGTCTCAGTCCGTGAGACGCACGACCTCGCCCGACCTCGCGGCCTCGCGTGCCGCGTCGACGACGCGGCACGTGCGCACGGCGTCCGCGGCCTCGACGGGGACGGGCCCCTCACCGCGCACGGCCGCGGCGAACGCCGTGTAGAAGTCCGGCCAGCGGCCCTGCTCGCTCGGCACCCGCCGCGAGGGTCCGCCCCCGAGGACCAGCGCACCCCACCGGCTCGGGGGTTCGCTCCCCCACGCCGCCCCGTCGGCCCGGGGCGTGCGCCCGGCGACGAGCAGCTCCTCCTGGACGTCCATGGGCGAGTCCACGACGAAGGTGCCCGCCGTGCCGGTGAGGCGGAACCGGGGTCCGGGCACGGGTTGCTTCCAGGACCCGGACAGCTCGCTGCGCACCCCGGCGGCGTGCGCCAGCTGGAGGCGGAACTCCAGCTCGGTGCCGTCCCCGCCGCGGGTCTGCGCGGTCACGGCGGCGACCGGCCCGAACAGGTGCAGCGCCTGGTCGACGAGGTGGGCGCCGAAGTCGCGCAGCAGGCCACCGCCGGCCGCGGGCGGGTCGGTCGGTTCCCACCGCTCGAAGGCGGACTCGAAGCGCACGACGTCGCCGAGCTCGCCGTCGGCCAGGACGCGGCGCAGCGTCAGCAGGTCGGAGTCCCAGCGACGGTTCTGGTAGGGCGAGAGCAGCCGACCGGCGGCCGCCGCGCGTTCCACGGTCGCCGCGGCCGTCGCCGCGTCGAGGGCGAACGGCTTGTCGCAGACGACGTGCGCGCCGAGGTCGAGGGCCTCGTCCGTCAGCGCCGTGTGCGTCGCAGCGGGGGTCGAGACGACGACGACCTCGGCGCCGGCGGCGACGGCCTGCACGGTCGAGGCGACCACCTCGACCCCGGGGTGCTCGGCACGGGCGAGGGCCGCCCGGTCGGGGTTGTTCGTGACGACGAACCCCAACCGGGTGCCCACCGCACCCTCGACGACGGGGGCGTGGAAGAACCGGCCGCCGCCGCCGTAGCCGACGAGCGCGAAGACGACGTCACGGGAGCTCATGGCGCCACCGTAGCGAGCAGCACCCCCCGACGGGACTCAGACGCGGCAGACGTCGGAGCGGACGAGGAACCGCACCCCGTCGGGGGCTTCGAGGGAGAACCCCGACCCCCGGCCGGGGACCAGGTCGATGGTCAGTTCCGTGTGCGACCACACCCGGTACTGCTCCTTCGACATCCACACGCCCACCGCGAAGCCCTCGGTCCGTCCGTCCGCACCGTCGACCGGTGGGACCTCGACGTTCCCGAGGAACTCGTCCGCGTCCGAGAGGATGAACTCGCCGTCCGCGAAGCACATGGGGGAACTGCCGTCGCAGCAGCCCCCGGACTGGTGGAACATCAGGTCCCCGTGCCGGGCCCGGAGGCTGCGGAGCTCCGCCGCAGCCTCCGGGGTCAGACCGACGGCCACCTCAGAAGAAACCGAGCTTGGACGTCGAGTAGCTGACCAGCAGGTTCTTCGTCTGCTGGTAGTGGTCGAGCATCATGGCGTGGTTCTCGCGGCCGATGCCCGAGCTCTTGTACCCGCCGAAGGCCGCGTGCGCGGGGTAGGCGTGGTAGTTGTTCGTCCACACGCGCCCGGCCTGGATCCCGCGGCCCATGCGGTAGGCGAGGTGGATGTCGCGCGACCACACACCGGCCCCGAGGCCGTAGAGCGTGTCGTTGGCGATCTTGAGGGCGTCGTCCGGGCTGTCGAACCGGGTGACCGAGACGACCGGCCCGAAGATCTCCTCCTGGAAGATGCGCATCGAGTTGTCGCCCTCGAACACCGTCGGGTTCACGTAGTACCCGCCCGACAGTTCGCCACCGAGGTCGGCGCGCTCCCCGCCCGTCAGCAGCTTGGCGCCCTCCTTCTTGCCGATGTCGATGTAGGACAGGATCTTCTCGAGCTGGTCGTTGCTCGCCTGCGCGCCGATCATCGTCTCGGTGTCGAGGGGGTTGCCCTGCTTGACGGCCTTCGTGCGCTCGAGGGCGTCGGCCATGAACGAGTCGTAGATGCCGCCCTGGATCAGGGCGCGCGACGGGCACGTGCAGACCTCGCCCTGGTTGAGGGCGAACATCGTGAACCCCTCGAGCGCCTTGTCGTAGAAGTCGTCGCGGGCGGAGGCGACGTCGTCGAAGAAGACGTTCGGGCTCTTGCCGCCCAGTTCCAGGGTGACGGGGATGAGGTTCTGGCTGGCGTACTGCATGATCAGCCGGCCGGTCGTGGTCTCACCCGTGAACGCGATCTTGCGGATGCGCGGGTTGCTCGCCAGGGGTTTGCCGGCCTCGGCACCGAACCCGTTGACGACGTTCAGCACACCCGGCGGCAGCAGGTCACCGATGACGTCCATGAGCAGCATGATCGAGGCCGGGGTCTGCTCGGCGGGCTTGAGGACGACGGCGTTGCCGGCCGCGAGCGCCGGGGCGAGCTTCCAGATCGCCATGAGCAGCGGGAAGTTCCAGGGGATGATCTGCCCCACGACACCGAGGGGTTCGTGGAAGTGGTAGGCGACGGTGTCGTCGTCGATCTGGGAGATCCCGCCCTCCTGGGCGCGGACGACCCCGGCGAAGTAGCGCAGGTGGTCCACGACGAGGGGGAGGTCGGCCGCGAGGCACTCGCGGACGGGTTTGCCGTTGTCCCAGGACTCGGCGACGGCCAGCTTCTCGAGGTTGGCCTCGATGCGGTCGGCGATGCGGTTCAGGACGAGGGCGCGCTCGGCGACCGACGTGCGGCCCCAGGCCGGGGCGGCGGCGTGCGCGGCGTCGAGGGCGCGCTCGATGTCGGCGGCCGTGCCGCGGGCGATCTCGGTGAAGGTCTGGCCGTTCACCGGGCTGGGGTTCTCGAAGTACTGGCCCTCGGCGGGCGGTACGCGTTCGCCGCCGATCCAGTGGTCGTAGCGGTCGGCGTACTCGACGACGCTGCTGGCGCGTCCGGGTGCCTCGTAGACCGTCATGTCAGGCCTCCACGGTGAGGGAACGGCGACTGCTCCGTCGCCGTGACCCCAGCGTGCGCCCGGCGGCGTTGCAACGCCGTTGCACCCGCCGACCGTCGGCCCGCAGGGTCAGCCGCGCACCCGCTCCCAGCGCGCCACGGCCTCGGCCCGCCCGGGGTCACCGGGGCCGAGCCGCGTGACGAGGTCGCGGGCCACGACGACGTCGCGGCGGCCCGCCTCGGTGCGGGAGAACTCCAGCAGGGCGCGGTCGTCGTCGCCCTCGAGCACGGCCGTGCGCAGCTCCAGCAGCAGCTCCTCGCCCAGGTCCCGCACCCCGGGGGCGTCGGAGCCGGGCAGGAGGTCCCCGGTCCAGCCGGCGACGGCCTCGCGCAACCGGCCCTCGCGCAGCGCCCGGCGCACGTCGAGGGCGTCGCAGCGCAGGTCCCCCAGGAGCCGGTAGGGCGCCGGCGACAGGTCGAGCCCACCGTGCGTGCGGTCGCGCAGGACGGCGCGCAGCCGGTGCACCTCGGACCGGACCGAGACGGGTGCCAGGTCGCGCTCGTCGAGCTCGGCGGCGAGCTGGGCCGCCGACAGTCCCCCCTCGGGCGCCAGCGCGAGGAGCAGCAGCACCTCGCTGTGGCGCAACGACAACGGCCGGGGCTGCCCGCCCACCTCCAGCGTCGGGGCGGGCCCGAGGACGCGCAGCCGGGGCGCTCCGGGCACCGGGGTGGTGACCCCGGGCACGATGCGTCTGCGCAGCGCCGCGACGCGCAGTTCGGCCTCGACGGCACCCACGGCGGCGCGGACGAACTCCAGGGCCCGCTCCCGGCCGAGGTCGTCCCCGCCCGTGAGGTCCAGGACGCCGAGGACGTCGCCGGTCAGCGGGTCCCGCACCGGGGCGGCCGAACAGCTCCAGCCGGACACGGCGGTGGCGAAGTGCTCGCCCTGGCGCACGCGGACGGGGCGTCCGAGCGCGAGGGCCGTGCCCGGCGCGTTCGTCCCGGCGACGTCCTCGCTCCAGCGGGCGCCCTCGGTGAAGGCCATCCGGTCGGCGGCGCGGCGCAGACCGGCGTCCCCCTCCACCCACAGCAGCGTGCCGTCGACGTCGCTGACGGCCATGAGGACCGGGACGCCCAGGGGTTCGGCCAGCAGCAGCCGGCGCGCCGTCGGCAGCACCGCGGCGAGCGGGTGCGCCTCGCGTCGGGCCCGCAGGTCCGAGGGGTCCGCCACGACGGGCGGGGCGACGCGGTCGGGGTCCAGGCCCGTGCGGCGGGCGCGCCACCAGGACGAGGAGACGAGTTCCCGGGCACCGGGCAGGGGCGTGCCCGCGGCGGCGTCGGCGCTCTGGACCAGCCAGTCCTCGCGCGCCCTGGAGAGCTCCCCCGACGTCATCCTCGACCTCCCCCCGGCGCCGTCCTCGGGACCGGTGCGGCCACGGTAGGCGGGGCGGTCCGGCCCCGACAACCCGGCGCCGCCGCGACCCGCCGGTCGGGTGGCGGACGGTCCCGGGGGCCGGGCGGGTGGGACCATGCCCGGGCACCCCGGTGTCCCCGAACCACCCCCGTCCCACCCCCGTCCCACGAGGAGTCCCGATGACCGACGGCCCCCGGCCGTTGAACCTGCGCGAGATCGCGGAGGGCCTGCGGTCCCCGCACACCTCGGAGGCGCGGCCGCGCCGGGTGGCGCCGTTGCTGCCCGCCTCCCGCGCCGACGAGCTCGCCCGGTGGCTGGCCGGGACCCAGGACCGGGACGTGGCCCGGCCGCTGGACCGGGTGCGGCTCGTCGTCTTCGCCGGCGACCACGGCGTCGCCGGCCGCGGGATCTCCCGCCTCGCACCGGGCTGGACCGCCACGGCCGTGCGCGACCTGGTCGCGGGCCGGGGACCGGTCGCCGCGCTCGCGGCGCAGACGGGGGTGGAGGTCGAGGTGCACGCGGTCGGCGTGGACTGGGGCGTCGAGGGACCCGTCGACGTGCCCGCCGCCGTCCTGGCCGGGGCGCTGCACCCCGCCGGGGACATCGCCGTGGCCGACGCGCTCACCGAGGCCGAGGTCGAGGAGGCCGTCCGCACGGGCGCCGCCGTGGCCGACGCCGCCGTCGACGCGGGGGTGGACCTGCTGCTGCTGGGCGACCTCGGCGTGGGCGCGACCGCGGTCGCCTCGACCCTGGTCGCGGTGTGCCTGCGCAAGGGCGCCGTCGACGTCGTCGGCCGCGGCAGCGGCATCGACGACGACAGCTGGATGCGCAAGACCGCGGCCGTGCGCGACGCGACCCGGCGGGCCCGCAAGCTCGCGACGCGGCCGACCGCCGTCCTGCAGGCCGTGGGCAGCGCGGACGTCGCGGCGGCCGTGGGCTTCCTGCTGCGCTCGGCGGCACGTCGCACCCCGGTCGTCCTCGACGGCAGCCTGGGCGTCGCGGCGGCGCTGCTGGCCTCGCGCGGCGTCCCGGGCGCCGAGAAGTGGTGGCAGCTGGGCGCCGCGACGGCCGAGCCCGCGCAGACGCTGGCCGCCGACCGGCTCACGCTGCGGCCGCTCGTCGAGCTCGGCGCCGGGCGCGGTGGCGGGGCGGGCGCGCTGTTCGCGGTGGGTCTGCTGCGTGCCGCGCAGGTCCTGGCCGCGGCCGACGAGGCCGAGCTGCCCCCGCTGCCGGAACCCGCGCCGGAGCCGGAGCCGGAGCCCGAGCCGGAGCCCGAGGTTCCGAGCGACACGGCTGAGCCCGGGACCGATCAGCCCGGGACCGATCAGCCCGGGACCGATCAGCCCGCGACCGCTCCCGAGGAGACCCCCGAGGGGGACAGCACCCGCCCGAACGTGTGAGCGGTCGCCGACCGGTCGAGCTCGGTGAACCCGGTGCGGCGGTAGAACGCCACCGCACCGGGGTTGGCGGCCGAGACCCCCAGGTGAACCCCCGGGGACCCGGCCGCGGCCAGCTGCGCGCACAGCCGCTCGAGGAGCCGCCGGCCGAGGCCGCCGCCCTGCCGCCGCGGCAGCAGGTCGACGTGCAGGTGCGAGGGGTACTGCGCCCAGAGCGGGTCGGGTCGCACGCCCTCGTGCACGATCCGCAGCAGCCACTCGTCGTACGTCCCGACGTGGCCGTCCTCCGGGCGCGGGTAGCGCTCGCGCAACGTCGGCCACCAGTGCTCCTCGCGCCACGCCTCGAAGCGCGCGGTGTCGAGGCAGCCCAGGACGTACCCGGCGGGGCCGTCGTCGTCGAGGACGAGGGTGCCGAACGACCGACCGTCGACGCCGTAGGCGTGCGCGTAGGGGGTCGCGTAGACGTCGCCGAGCAGGTCGGGGAACGCCGTGCGGTCGGTCGCGTCGGCGCCGGAGTCCCCCGTCAGCCGGCACAGGACCGACAGCACCGGGGCGTCCGCCGGCTCGACGGCCCGCCACCGCACGCCGGGGACGACCTCCTCGGTCCCCGGCTGCCCGATCCCACCCTCGTCCCCGACTGCTCGCACACCGTCACGTTAGGGTGCCCGGGTGCCGCGTCTCCTCCTCAGCAGCAAGTCGGTCAAGAGCGTGTCGGTGGACGCCCTGGTGCTCGGGCTGTCGCCCGCCGCCGCGGGCGGGAAGGCCACCGCGCCCGTCCTGCTGGGGGGTGAGGACCTCCCCCGGGCGACCCGTGCGGGTCTCGTCGACGCCGCCGTCTCCCTCGGTGCCACGGGCGCCGCGGGCCAGGTGCACCTCGTGCCGGGGGTGACCGGTCTGGGGACGGGGCTCGTCGCCCTCGCGGGCACGGGCGCCGGGGCCGACGCCGAGGCGCTGCGACGGGCCGCCGGGTCGGCGGTGCGGGCCCTGGCCGGGCACCGCCGCGTCGCGCTGGCCCTGCCCGTGCCGGACGCCGCCACCGCCGCGGCCCTCGCCGAGGGCGCCGCGCTGGGCGCCTACGCCTTCACCCGCTACAAGGCCGCGACCCGCGAACCCGTGGCCGAGGTCACGCTGCTCGTCGACAAGCCGCGCGACAAGGCCCTGCGCGCGGCCGTCGACCGCGCCGGTGTCGTCGCAGCCGCCGTCCACACGGCCCGTGACCTCATCAACACCGCCCCCGCCGACCTGGCCCCCGCCGACCTCGCCGAGGCGGCCGTGCAGGCCGCCGCGGGTACGGGGATGACGGTGCGCGTCCTGGACGAGGACGCCCTCGCGGCGGGCGGCTACGGCGGCATCCTGGGTGTCGGGCAGGGCTCCTCCCGCCCGCCGCGCCTCGTCGTGCTGGAGCACTCCCCGGCCCGGGCCAAGGGTCACCTGGCGTTCGTCGGCAAGGGCATCACGTTCGACTCCGGCGGTCTGTCCATCAAGCCGGCGGCCGGCATGGAGACCATGAAGAGCGACATGTCGGGCGCCGCGGCCGTGCTCGCGGCCGTCCGCGCGGCGGCCGAGCTCGACCTGCCGGTGAAGGTGACCGGGTGGCTGGCCGTGGCCGAGAACATGCCGTCGGGCACCGCCATCCGCCCCTCGGACGTGCTGACGATGTTCGGCGGGACCACCGTCGAGGTGCTCAACACCGACGCCGAGGGTCGCCTCGTGCTCGGCGACGCGCTCGTGGCCGCCTCGGCCGAGCAGCCGGACGCGATCGTCGACGTCGCCACGTTGACGGGCGCCCAGGTCGTCGCGCTCGGCAACCGCGTCTCGGGCGTCATGGGCAACGACGAGGACTTCCGCACCGCGGTGCTCGCCGCGGCCGAGCGGGCCGGGGAGTCGTTCTGGCCCATGCCGCTGCCCGACGAGCTGCGCGCGACGCTGGACTCCCCCGTGGCCGACCTCGCCAACATCGGCGACCGGGCGGGCGGGATGCTCGTCGCCGCGGTCTTCCTGCGCGAGTTCGTCGGGACCACGCCCAGCGGGTCCCCCATCCCCTGGGCGCACCTGGACATCGCCGGTCCGGCCTTCGCGACGGGCCAGCCGTGGGGGTACACGCACCGCGGCGGGACCGGTGTGGCCGTTCGCACGCTGGTCGCCCTCGCCGAGGACCACGCCCGCCGCTGACGGGCCCGTCGCAGGTCGGGGAACGGGCGTCCCCCGGATGGGGGGCGCCCTTTTCCCGTGGGAACGGCGGGGACATTCGCGGTGGATGATCACCTGGGATCGTTTCCCGACGCCGAAGCGTTGCGTTGCAGAGTGTTCATCGAGCATTCTTCGAAGAACGGTGGCGGGCCTGCTCCAGACGGGTGATCCTGTTTCCTCGGAGGTCCTGCACCGTGAGCAACTGGCTATATGCTCACCGTGACGGCCTAGTTCGGGGGCGTCACTTCCGACCGGTTCGGTTCTCTCAACCAGACATCCCCGGTGTGCACCGGGGCACACGTCACGGAGGCACCATGTCCACGCGTCAGACCACCTCTTCCGCGCGCGGCCCGCTGCGTCGGTTCGCCCGCACCGCGGCCCTGTCGCTGACCGCGGCCGCCGTCATCGCCGGTGGCGGTCTCGGTGCGGCCGCGTCGGCCTCCGCCGCCACGACGACGGGCACGACCGTCACCAAGACGGCCCCCGGCCTCAAGGGCTCCTCCGACACCCAGCGGAAGGAGAGCTCGACCGACCGCAAGGAGAGCTCGACGAACCGCAAGGAGTCGACGGTCACGCGCAAGGAGAGCTCGACCGACCGCAAGGAGAGCTCGACGAACCGCAAGGAGTCGACGGTGGCCCGCAAGGAGAGCACCGTCGAGCGCAAGGAGTCGACCACCGCCGAGAAGGAGCGCTGAGCGACCTCCCGGAACCGGAGCTCGACCCCCCCGACGCGAGCTGGTCGGACGGCACCGCCCCACCCGGGGCGGTGCCGTTCGTGCGTCGGGAGCCTGTCGAGCACCCCTGCCCCCACGGTGACGCGCAGGGACGACCCCCTCGCGCTGCGTCGGGGGCGTGGTGAGAGGATCGACGACGGAGCAGTCACCAGCACAAGCCGACCTCAGGAGCATTTCGTGGCAGGTGCCGCCGGGCAGGAGTACGACGTCGTCATCCTCGGGGGAGGCAGTGGGGGCTACGCCGCCGCCCTGCGCGCCGCCGAGCTGGGCCTCTCGGTGGCCCTCGTGGAGAAGGACCTGCTGGGGGGGACCTGCCTGCACCGCGGGTGCATCCCCACCAAGGCCCTCCTGCACGCCGCCGAGGTCGCGGACACGGCCCGTGAGTCGGAGACGTTCGGCGTGCGCGCCACCTTCGACTCCGTCGACATGGCGGGCGTCAACAAGTACAAGGACGGGATCATCGCCCGCCTGTACAAGGGTCTGCAGGGGCTCGTGAAGTCCCGCAAGGTCGAACTGGTCGCGGGCACCGGCAAGCTCGTCGCGAAGAACACCGTCGAGGTCGACGGCACCCGCTACGTCGGCAAGCACGTGGTCCTGGCCTCGGGGTCCTACTCCCGCAGCCTGCCGGGCCTCGAGATCGGCGGCCGCGTCATGACGAGCGAGCAGGCCCTGGCCCTCGACACCGTCCCCGAGCGGGTCATCGTCCTCGGCGGCGGCGTCATCGGCGTGGAGTTCGCGAGCGTCTGGCGCTCCTTCGGCGCCGACGTGACGATCGTCGAGGCCCTCCCGCACCTCGTCCCCCTCGAGGACGAGGCCGCCAGCAAGGCGCTCGAGCGCGCCTTCCGCAAGCGCGGCATCACGTTCTCCCTGGGCGTCCGTTTCGCCGGTGTCGAGCAGTCCGACAACGGGGTCGTCGTCACGCTCGAGGACGGCAAGACCTTCGAGGCCGACCTCATGCTCGTCGCGGTCGGGCGCGGTCCGAACACCGCGGGCCTGGGCTACGAGGAGCAGGGCATCACGATGGACCGCGGCTTCGTCCTCACGGACGAGCGCCTGCGCACCAACGTGGAGGGCGTCTACGCCGTCGGCGACATCGTCCCCGGCCTGCAGCTGGCCCACCGCGGTTTCGCGCAGGGCATCTTCGTCGCCGAGGACATCGCGGGCCTGGACCCGCAGCCGATCGACGAACTGGGCATCCCCAAGGTCACCTACTGCGAGCCCGAGGTGGCGTCCGTCGGCCTCACCGAGGCCAAGGCGCGCGAGAAGTACGGCGACGTCGACGTCCTCGAGTACAACCTCGGCGGCAACGGAAAGAGCCAGATCCTCGGCACGACCGGCTTCGTGAAGCTGGTGCGGCAGAAGGACGGCCCGGTCGTGGGCGTCCACATGGTCGGCTCCCGCATGAGCGAGCAGGTCGGCGAGGCGCAGCTCATCGTGAACTGGGAGGCGTACCCGCAGGACGTGGCGAACCTCGTCCACACGCACCCGACGCAGAACGAAGCCGTCGGCGAGGCCTTCCTGGCCCTGGCCGGCAAGCCCCTGCACTCGCACGCGTAGTCGACCGACCCCTGAACCCGCGGCGTCTCCCAGGCGCCGGAGACCGTCCGTGAGGAGAACCAACCAGATGTCGAACTCGGTGCAGATGCCCGCTCTCGGCGAGAGCGTGACCGAGGGCACCGTCACGCGGTGGCTGAAGCAGGTCGGCGACACCGTCGCCGTGGACGAGCCGCTGCTGGAGGTGTCCACCGACAAGGTCGACACCGAGATCCCCTCCCCCGTGGCTGGCGTGCTGCTGGAGATCCTCGTCCCCGAGGACGAGACCGCCGAGGTGGGCGCCGACCTCGCCCGCATCGGCGAGGAGTCCGAGCAGGGCGGGTCCGCCGGCGGTTCCGGTGACGCCGCACCGCAGCAGGAGGAGGCGCCCGCCCCGCCGTCGACCCAGGACGCGCAGGCTGCGCCCGAGTCGCAGCAGGAGCCCGACCCCGAGCAGCCCCCCGCGGCGGCCGCCGCGCCCAGCTCCGGCGGGTCCGGTGCCGGCCAGGCCGTGCAGATGCCGGCCCTGGGCGAGTCGGTCACCGAGGGCACCGTGACGCGCTGGCTCAAGGCCGTCGGCGACAGCGTCGAGGTCGACGAACCGCTCCTGGAGGTCTCGACCGACAAGGTCGACACCGAGATCCCGTCCCCGGTCGCCGGCACGTTGCTGGAGATCCTCGTGGGCGAGGACGAGACCGCCGAGGTGGGCGCCGACCTGGCGCGCATCGGCGACGCCTCCGCCCAGAGCGCCCCCGCCCCGCAGGACGCCCCCGCCCAGGAGGCCCCCGCCCAGGAGGCCCCCGCCCAGGAGGAGACGCTGGCCGACGAGGTCGAGCAGCGCAAGGCCGCCGAGGAGGAGGCCGAGAAGGCGACCCAGCCGTCGTCCGGCTCCTCCGCTGAGCCCGCCGCGGCCCCGGCCCAGCCGGCCCAGCAGTCGCCGTCCGCCCCCGCCCCGTCGGCTCCCGCCCCGCAGGCCTCGCCCGCGGCGGAGGCGACCGGTGGCAGCACCTACGTGACCCCCCTGGTGCGCAAGCTCGCCAAGGACCTCGGGGTGGACCTGTCCTCCCTGACGGGGACGGGCGTCGGCGGCCGCGTCCGCAAGCAGGACGTGCAGGAGGCCGCGGACAAGGCGGCCGAGGCTGCCAAGGCTGCGCAGCAGCAGGCGTCGGCCCCCGCGGCCGCCCCCGCCGCCCCGGCGGCGAAGTCGCCGGCCGTCGAGGTCTCCCCCAAGCGCGGGACGACCGAGAAGATGTCGCGCCTGCGCAAGGTCATCGCCCAGCGCATGAAGGAGTCACTGCAGAACTCCGCGCAGCTGACGACCGTCATCGAGGTCGACGTCACCAAGGTGGCGCGCCTTCGCGCCCGCGCGAAGGACAACTTCGCGGCCACCGAGGGCGCGAAGCTCACGTTCCTGCCGTTCTTCGTCAAGGCCGCGGTCGAGGCGCTCAAGCAGCACCCCTCGCTCAACGCCAGCATCGACGGCGAGAACATCGTGTACCACGGCAGCGAGAACATCTCTCTCGCCGTGGACACCCCCAAGGGCCTCATCACCCCCGTCATCAAGGACGCGGGCGACCTGAACCTCGGCGGGCTGGCGCGCAAGATCTCCGACCTGGCGGCCCGCACCCGCGCCAGCAAGATCACCCCGGACGACCTGTCCGGTGGCACGTTCACCATCACCAACACGGGCAGCATCGGGGCCCTGTTCGACACCCCGATCCTCAACGCCCCGCAGGTCGCCATCCTCGGCACCGGCGCGCTCGTCAAGCGGCCCGTCGTCCTCACCGACGCCGACGGCCAGGACACGATCGCGGTCCGCTCGATGATGTACCTCGCCCTGTCCTACGACCACCAGATCGTCGACGGGGCCGACGCGGCACGCTTCCTGCAGACCATCAAGAAGCGCATCGAGGCCGGCGAGTTCGAGGGCGACCTCGGTCTCTGAACCCGATCGTCAGCAGCCCCGTTCCTCCTGCAGGAGCGGGGCTGCTCCCGTTCTCCCACCACCACCTTGGAGTGTTCACGTGCGCGTCGTCGTCAGCGGGGCCAGCGGTCTCATCGGTCAGCAGCTCGTCGCCCACCTGCGGGGGGCGGGCCACGACGTCGTGACCCTGGTGCGCCGCCCGGCCCGCGAACCCGACGAGGTGACGTGGGACCCCGCGCACGGCACCCTCGACCCGCGCGACCTCGGCCACGTCGACGGCGCCGTCAACCTCTCGGGGGCCGGCGTCGGGGACCACCGCTGGAACGACGCCTACAAGCGCACGATCCTGTCGTCCCGCCTGGACTCCACGTCCACCCTCGTCGGGGCGCTGCTGCGGCTCGAGGAGGCGCCGCAGGTCCTCGTCAACGCCTCCGCCATCGGCGCCTACGGCGACGGCGGTGGCACCGTCCTCACCGAGGACGCCCCCCGTGGTGACGACTTCCTCGCCGACGTCGTCGCGCAGTGGGAGGGGGCGACGGAACCGGCCGCAGCCGCGGGGATCCGGGTCGCGACGGCCCGGACCGGGCTGCTGGCCAACCCCGTCGGCGGCGCCTTCGGCCAGCTGCTGACGCTGTTCAAGCTCGGGCTGGGCGGTCCGCTCGGCGGCGGGCGCCAGTGGTGGAGCACCATCTCGATGCCGGACGAGCTCGCGGCCCTGGAGTTCCTCCTGACGCAGCCGGTGTCCGGCCCCGTCAACCTCACCTGCCCCGAACCGGCGACGAACACCGCGGTGACGGCGGCCCTCGGGGCGGCCCTGCACCGGCCCACCCTCGTGCCGGTCCCCGGGTTCGCGCTGCACGCGGTGCTGGGCGAGTTCGCCGGCCAGGTGCTCGCCAGCCAGCGCGTCGTGCCCTCGGTGCTGCTGGAGCACGGGTTCACCTTCCGCCACCCGGACGTCGCGTCGGTCATGGGCTGGCTCGCCCGCGCCTGACCGCGCACCCCGGGGCCAAGGACATCGGGCCGATCTCGTGCTCGCCGCCCTCAGAAGCCTGACGCCAGGGCGGAAGGAGTGTTCTCCGCCCCGTCGCGGGCCCGCGGGGGTCGGATCAGCCCACGGCACCGACCCGCCACTGGCCCTCGACGCGGTCCAGGGTCAGCCGGGACGTCCGCGGCTGACCGGCCGGGACGGAGCTGCGGGACCCGTCGGCCCCGACGACGACGTGCGCACCCGTCGTGACGTCGGCCTCGAGCACCCAGCGGTCTGGCGCACGGGTCACCTCGCGCACCGCCTCGACGTGGAAGGCGAGGCCGTCGAAGGTCGCGCCCCGGGCCGTGAGGTCGGCGAGGAGGGCCTCGTCGGCGGCCCGGGCCGCGGACCCGGCCACGTCGACGGCGTCGAGCGCGTCGGGCGTCCCGGCGGTGAGCGCGGCGGCCCGCCGGGCGGCGAGGACGGCGACCACGGCGGCGGCGTCGTCCCCGGTCAGCACCGCCTCGTCGCCGGTCGCGGGTCCGCCACCCCACGCCTCGGCGTCCGGCGCCACGGGCGTGGCCGGCGGCGCGACCGTCGGCGCCGAGGCCGCCGGGGTGTCGCTCACGACCTTCCCGGCGGGCTCGGCGGCCGGACTGTGCAGGGCGAGGACGAGGGCGCCGCCGCAGACCACGGGCAGGGTGGCCGCGACGAGCAGCAACCGCCGGGAGCGCGCGGGCCGGGCCGGACGCCGGGAACCCCCACGCTCGCGCCGGGGCTGGGGCCGGCGGCCTGGACGGGACCGGGGACGCAGCCGCTCGGGAGCCGGACGGGAGCCGGTGTCCCCGACGGACCCGCCCGGTCCGCCCGGCACGACGGGTCCGCTGGTCCCCGGGGGCACGACCGGCTCGACGGGTTCGTCGCGGAGGTCGACCACGGGCCCCGCTCCACCGGCGACACCCCCGCCCAGCCGCCGGGTCACCCCGGGCGGCGGTTCGGCCCCCGGCGGTGGCGCGGCCGCCGCCCGCGGCACAGCGAGCCCCCGCACCGGGCGCGGCCGCGCGGCGGCCGCGACGGCGGTGGCGAGCTCACCGGGGGTCGGCCGCCGGGACGGCTTGCGGTGCAACCCCTCCCGCAGCGCGGCCAGCACCGCCACCGAGGCACCGGCCGGCAGGTCGGCGGCCGCACGGCGCTGCGCCTGCCGGGCACCGAGGGGCCCGACGGCCGTGGGCGGCTCGCCGGTCAGCGCGCACCAGCCCAGGGCGGCGAGGCCGTAGACGTCGGCAGCGGCCCCGACGCCCTCCCCCGCCAGCGCGGCCGGGTCGGCGAAGCCGGGGGTGCCCAGGACGCTGCCGTGCCGCCGTCCCAGCGCCCGGGAGACGCCGAGGTCGGCGAGCAGCGGTTCCCCCCGCGCGTCGAGGAGCACGTTGCCGGGGGCGACGTCCCCGTGGACGACGTCCGCGGCGTGCAGGTCCTCCAGCGCGGGGCCGAGCGCGTGCAGCAGCCCGCTGACCTCCCCCGCCGACAGCCGCCGGCGCTGCGCGAGCACCCCGGCGAGGGAGCCGCCCGCCGCCAGGTCGAGCACGAGCACGGGTCGGCCCCGCTCGTCGGTGGAGATGTCGTGCACCGCGACCACGCGCGGGTGCCGCACCCGCCGCAGCAGGGTCAGCTCGCGCAGCAGGTCCGGCCCGGGGGCGTCGCCCGCGACGGCCAGCACCTTCAGCGCGCGGTCGACGCCGTCGGCCCCCGTCCCCGCCCAGACCACGCTCGACCCGCCGGCCCCGAGCAGCCGGCCGACCTCGTACCCGTCGACGACCGGTGGCCGGCGGCGCGGGTCGTCCCCGAGGGCCGACAGCGCTTCACGGCGCCACTGCCGCCCCGGTCCGGCCGCGGTGGCGCGCGGTCCCAGGGGCCCGGTGAGGGGTTCGGAGAGGGTCACCCGGACAGGGTGGCGCACCTGCGGGGACTGCCGCGCTCGTTGTCCACAGGGTCGATACGCTCAGGGGCGTGACCGTCAGCACCTCCCTCGACACCGCCCACCCGCCCGTCGCGCTGCGCACGTCCGCGGAGGTGGTCGTCGTGGGCGCTGGCCTGGCCGGCCTCGTCTGCGCGCGCCACCTGCATGCGGCCGGCGTCGACGTCCTGGTCGTGGAGGCCGCCGACACCGTCGGCGGCCGCGTGCGGTCCGAGACGGTCGGGAGCTTCCGCGTCGACCGCGGGTTCCAGCTGCTCAACCCCGCGTACCCGGAGGTCGGGAAGGTCCTCGACGTCGACGCGCTCGACCTGCAGACCTTCGACGCCGGGGTCGCGGTCCACCGCGGCGGCCAGGTGGCGGCGCTGCGCGACCCGCGCCGGCACCCCACCGCCGTCCTGCAGGCCCTGCGGTTCCCCCTCGGCACGGCCAAGGAGAAGGCGGCCGTGGCGCGCTGGCTGCTGAAGGTCACCTCCGCCGGGGACCTCAAGGACCCGGACTCGGGCTGGTCGGACGGCCTGGACGCCGCCGAGGTCCACGGTGAACTGCGCTGGTCCGTCCTCGAACCGTTCCTCGCCGGTGTCCTCGGCGAGGTCGAGGGCACGACGTCCCGCCGCTTCGTGGACCTCCTGGTGCGCACCTTCCTGCGCGGCACGCCCGGGCTGCCCGCGAACGGCATGCAGGCCGTGCCGGACCAGCTCGCCGCGGGCCTGCCCGCGGGGTCGCTCGCGACGGGTGTCTCCGTGAAGCACATCGGGTTGGCCCCGCGCTCGCTCGTGGTGGAGACGGCCGGTGGCGGCGTCAACTGCGACGCCATCGTCGTCGCCACGGACGCGCACACCGCGGGCCACCTCGTGCCCGTGCTCGACGTCCCGGACAGCCGGGCCCTGTCGACCTTCTGGTTCGGCGCAGCCAGCTCGCCCGCCCCGGACTCGCGCGCGAAGCTGCTGCACCTGGACGGCGACCGCCGCGGTCCGGTCGTCAACACCGCCGTGGTGTCCGCCGTCGCCCCGTCGTACCTGCAGCCGGGTTCGGAGCACCGCGCCCTCGTCAGCGCCCAGGTCCTCGGGGCCGACACGGGCGCCGACGTGGAGCAGCGCGTCCGCGAGCAGCTCGCCCGCGTCTACGGCGCGCACACCGCCGAGTGGACCCGCGTGGCGGCGCACTCCCTCCCGCACGCGCTGCCCGTCGTGGCACCCCCGTTCGAGGGTTCGCAGCCGGTCGACGTGGGCGACGGCGTCTTCGTCGCGGGCGACCACCGCGAGAACGCGTCCCTGCAGGGTGCGCTCGTCTCGGGCCGCCGCGCCGCCGACGCCGTGCTGACCAAGACGTTCGGGCGCACCGGTTCCGCGCGTGCCAGCTGAGCGGCCGACGATCGTCGCCACGTCCGGCGGCTGGACCCGTCGCGCCCGCGGCGGGGTGGACTGGGCCGGGACCGCGCACCTCGCGGTCGCCCTGGCCCGCGTCCCGACGGGCCGGGCCCCGCGCCTGACGTACCTCGGGACGGCAGGCGGTGACCAACGGTCCTGGGCGGCCGAGGTGCACGCCGCGGGCACCCGCGCCGGCTTCCGCACGACCGTCCTGGACCTCTTCCCGATGCCCAGCGTCGACGACCCCGCGGCCGAACTGCTCGCCTCCGACGTCGTCTGGGTCGGGGGCGGGTCCGTCGCCAACCTCCTGGCCCTCTGGCGCCTGCACGGCCTCGACGCCGCCTTCCGCGCGGCCTGGGAGGCCGGGGTCGTCCTCGGCGGCGTCAGCGCGGGCTCGATCTGCTGGTTCCAGGGCGGCACCACCGACTCCTTCGGACCCCGGCTGCGCCCGGTCACCGACGGGCTGGGTCTGCTGCCCTACGGCAACGGCGTCCACCACGACTCCGAAGCGGCCCGCCGACCGCTGGTCCACGAGCTCGTCGGCGCCGGAGTCCTGGGTGAGACGCACTGCAGCGACGACGGTGTCGGCCTCGTCTACGCGGGCACCGACCTCGTCGAGGCCGTCACCGAGGTGGCCGGCAAGGGTGCGTACGTCGTGCGCCGGGACGCCACGGGCGTGACGGAGACCCGGCTCGAACCACGCCTCCTCGCCCGCTGACGCGAGCCCCGCGACGTCCACACCGGGGGCACAGGTCTTTCTGGGCCCGCTGCGGGGCGCGGGACCGATCGTCGTGGGGTCAGCACACGACGAGGGAGGACCCCGTGGACGCACCACACCCCCAGCAACCCCCGACCGGCCCGCTCGAGGGCCAGGTCGTGGGCAGGGTCGAGAGCACGGTGGGGTTCACCGGGCCCGGTGCCCCGCAGCCCCACCAGCTCCAGCAGCAGGCCGTGCCCGGGCCCGTCTGGGCCACGCTCACCCCACCGCCCGGCGCCGTGGCCTGGTCCGGAATCCCCGCGGCCCACGTCGCGCCGCGGCGTCGTTGGCTGCCGGCGGCGCTCGCCGGTGCCGGGATCGTGCTGCTGCTCGGGGGTGGCGCCGGCGGTTTCGCGGTCGGGCAGGCCACGGCGGGGACGGGCGGGGCCACCGGAGGTGCCGGGCAGGTGGGGCAGCTCGTCCCGGGCGACGGCACGGGGCCCGGAGCGGGCACCGACGGCGGGTTCGGTGGGTTCGGCGGCCGCCGGGACGGCGGGACGGGCGGTCAGGACCAGAGCCAGCTGGGCCAGCAGGGGCAGCTCGGCCAGGACGGCTCCGGCACCGGTAGCGACTCCGGCACCGGCTCCGGCACTGGCACGACGGGCTCCACGACGACCACCTGACGGCGCCCGACCCGGCCACGGCGGCGACGTAGGCTGCCGGGGTGACGCAGGCCCCCGCGCCCCCCGGCACCCCCGCCGCCCCCGTCGGCGACGCCACGACGTCGCTGCGCGTCGAGCGGTACGGGCTCGGCGAACGGCGCGTGCCGTACGAGGAGGCGTGGGAGGCCCAACGGCGGCTGCACGCCGCGGTGGTCGCGGGCGACGCCCCGGACACCGTGCTGCTGCTGGAGCACGAACCCGTCTACACCGCGGGTCGGCGCACGAACTCCTGGGAGCGCCCCGACGACGGCACCCCGGTCGTCGACGTGGACCGCGGCGGGCGGATCACCTGGCACGGTCCGGGGCAGCTCGTGGGGTACCCGGTCGTCCGGTTGCGCGGAGCGCTGGACGTCGTGGGGTACGTGCGGCGGCTGGAGGAACTCCTCATCGCCGTCGCCGCGCGGTTCGGGGTGGCCGGCTACCGGGTCGAGGACCGCACGGGCGTCTGGACGGCCGACGCGCCGCTCGCGCCGGGGTGGCGCGCGGAGAACAAGCTGGCCGCCATCGGCGTGCGGGTCGCCCGGGGCGTCACGATGCACGGGTTCGCCCTGAACTGCGACACGGACCTGCAGGGGTTCTCCCACATCGTGCCGTGCGGGCTGCCCGACGCGGGGGCGACGTCGCTGAGCGCCCGGACGGGCCGACGGATCGACGTGCTCGCGGCCGCGGACGTGGTCGAGGACCTGCTGCCCGGCGCGGGTCTGCCCGGCTGAACGGCCCTCAGGGCAGGAGTTCCAGCGCCGAACTGCGGGCGTACCGGACGCGCAACGAGCGTCGTTCGGCGGGCGTGGCCGACGCGCGGTCGAGGACGTCCCACATCTTGCGGTAGCGCGTCGCCCTCCAGCGCAACAGGTGCCGCGGGGGCGCGTCGGGGAAGAACGTCCGGTGCACCGCGGCGTAGTCGCCCGCCCCGATCCCGTGGCCGGCCGAGGCCTCGTGCAAACGGACGTGCAGCGAACGGCGCGGGACCTCGACGAACCGGCCCTGCAGCAGCAGCTGCCCGAGCAGGACCTGGTCGGAGGAGGGGTAGCTGCCGAGCTGGTCGGTCGCCCACAGCACCTCGCTGCGGACCAGACCCGACAGGTAGGCGAGGACCGCGATCGACGACGGCCCGTTGATCATGTCGATGAACTGCTCCATGCGGCGGCCGGCCGCGGTGTCCCACGTGAAGGACGCCGGTTCACCTCCCCCGCGCGCCGGCCCGCCGACGGCGTCGATGAGGTCCCAGGAGGGCACGGCCAGGACGGCCCCCGGGTCCGCCTCGAGCGCCGCGACGCAGTCCTCGAGGTTGGTGGGGTCGACGAGGTCGTCGGCCATCGCCCACCGGAAGTACCGCCCCTGGGACAGCTGGAAGACGCGGTTGAAGTTCCGGGCCAGGCCGATGTTCGTGGGGTTGCGAGCCGAACGGACCCGCGGGTCCGCCGCCGCGAACTCCTCGACGATGCGCGGGGTCCGGTCGGTCGAGGCGTTGTCGCAGACGATGAGTTCGAAGTCGGCGAACGTCTGGTCCAGCAGCGCCGTCAGCGTCTGCTCGAGGTAGGCCTCGCCGTTGTGGACGGGCACACCCACGCTGACGAGCGGGGTGCCCCCGGGCCTGCGGTCGGTCACGGACGCTCCCGGGACGGGCGGCACCCTGGCGGTGCCGGCTGCGAGGAGCGTGCACCGGAGGACGTGACGGTTCAACTCTCCCCTCAGGTGACAGCGTCACCTCCGGGAACGGTCCGTGACCACCGCGGGTCCGTCAGAGCTGGGGCGCCACCTCGGCGGCGACGAGTTCGAGGTGGGCCAGGTCCGACAGGTCCATGACCTGCAGGTAGAGCCGTTCCACCCCGGCCTCCGCGTACCGGCCGACGGCGTCGACGACCTCGGACACCGTCCCCGCGATCCCGTTCTCCCGCACCTCCTCCGGAGCGCGACCGATGGCCTCGGCGCGGCGCGTGAACTCGGCCTCGTCCCGACCGCAGACCAGGAGCAGCGCTGCGGAGAACGTCATGGTGCCGGGGTCGCGGCCCACCGCGGAGCACGCGGCGCGAACCCGCTCGAAGCGCTCCGCCGTCTCGGCCGGGGAGGAGAACGGGGCGTTGAACTCGTGCGCGTACCGGGCCGCGAGCGCCGCCCCGCGCTTCCTCGCCGACCCGCCGAGGACGACCGGCACCGGGTCCTGCACGGGTTTGGGCAGGGCCGGGGAGTCGGTGAGCCGGTAGTGCTCGCCCTCGAAGGAGAACCGCTCACCGGGCGGGGTGCCCCACAACCCGGTGACGACGGCGAGCTGCTCCTCGAAGCGGTCGAAGCGCTCGCCCACCGACGGGAACGGGATGCCGTAGGCGGTGTGCTCCTCCTCGTACCAGCCCGACCCCAGCCCGAGTTCGACGCGGCCGCCGGACATCTCGTCGACCTGGGCGACCTGGATCGCCAGCAACCCCGGGTACCGGAAGGTGGCGGAGGAGACGAGCGTGCCGAGGCGGATGGTGCTGGTGTCGCGGGCCAGCCCGGCCAGCGTCGTCCACGCGTCCGTCGGCCCGGGCAACCCGTCGCCGCCCATCGTCAGGTAGTGGTCGGAGCGGAAGAAGGCGGAGAAACCCGCCTCCTCGGCCGTCACGGCGACGCGGCGGAGGGTCTCGTAGGTGGCCCCCTGCTGGGGCTCGGTGAAGATGCGCAGGTCCACGCCGTCATCCTCACCCACGGGCGGCGCAGGGCTCTGGCAGGGTCGGGGCATGACCGCGGTCCCCTCCCCCACCCCCTCGTCCTCCCCGGGCAACCCGCAGGCTCTGCTGCCCAGCACCCACCGCCGGCTGGACCACCTCCTCGCCGCCGGGCAGGTCGCCTCCCGGCTGCCGTCGGTCGTGGCCGGGCTCGTGCGCGACGGGGCGCTCGTCTGGAGCGGTGGGGTGGGCACGACGGGGGTGGACGCGGGGACCGGGGACGCCGGGCGGCCCGGGCCGGACACCCAGTACCGCGTCGGGTCGATCACCAAGACGTTCGTGGCCGCCGCGGTCCTGCGCGCCGTCGAGGACGAGCTCGTGGGCCTGGAGGACCCCCTGCGCGCCCACCTGCCCGAACTGACCGACGGCGTCGGCCGCGTCACGGTGGGCCAGCTCCTCGGCCAGGCCGGTGGGGTGCAGGCCGAGACGGACGGTCCCTGGTGGGAGCGCACGGCCGGCGGCGACTGGGAGTCCCTGGTCCCCCTGCTCGGGGGGAGCGCGGTGCGGCACCGGCCGGGGACGCGCTTCCACTACAGCAACGTCGGCTTCGGCGTGCTGGGCGAGCTCGTGGGCCGCGTCCGGCAGGCGACCTGGCGCGACGTCGTCCGCACGCAGTTCCTGGAACCCCTCGGCATGGACCGCACGACGATGCGCCCCGTCGCGCCCGCCGCGCGCGGTCTGGCCGTGCACCCGTGGGCGGACGTCGTGCTGCCCGAACCCGAGCACGACGCCGGCGCGATGGCCCCCGCCGGGCAGGTCTGGTCCACGGTGCTCGACCTCGCCCGCTGGGCCGGGGTCGTCGGCGGGCGCTCGCAGGTGCTGCGGCGCAGCACGGTCGAGGCGATGTGGCAGCCGCAGAGCGTGGACGACGCGCGCGGGGCGGGCTGGGCGGCCGGGTACGGCCTGGGCCTGCAGCTGTGGAACACCGGCGGCCGCCGGCACGCGGGGCACTCCGGGTCGATGCCGGGCTTCGTCGCGATGCTGCGGGTCGACGTCGAGACCGGCGACGGGGTCGTGGCGATGACGAACTCCACCACCGGGTTCGGCGACCTGCCGCTGCGCCTGCTGCAGACCCTGGTCGAGGCCGAACCGCACGCCCCGCAGGCGTGGGTGCCCCACGACGTCGCCGCCGACGTCCTGGCCCTCGTGGGGCCCTGGTACTGGGGCCCGGCGCCCCTGTCGCTGCGGGCGGTGCGCGTGGGGTCCCAGGAAGGTCTGGAGCTGGCGGGGCTGGCCGGTCGGGGGCGTGGTTCCCGCTTCGTCCGGGCCGAGGGCGTGCCGGGCGCGTGGCGGGGGCTGGACGAGTACTACGCGGGTGAGCTGCTGCGTCCGGTGACCGGGGCCGACGGGTCGGTCTCGCACCTGGACCTGGCGAGCTTCCGCCTGACCCGCACCCCCTACGACCCGGCAGCGGACGTCCCGGGCGGTGTCGACGACGGCGGCTGGACGGCCACCCCCTGACGCCCCCTCCCGACACCCCCTCCCGACACCCCCTCCCGACACCCCCTCCCGACACCCCCTCCCGACACCCCCTCCTGACGCCCCCTCCCGACACCCCCTCCGGACGCCCCGTCCTGCGCGGGACGGGGCGCGACGTAGGCTGGACCGGTGACGATCGCCCCGGAAGGACGCCGGATGCTGCGCATCGAGGCGCGCAACGCCGAGACGCCGATCGAGCGGAAGCCGTCGTGGATCCGCACCACGGCCCGCACCGGTCCGGAGTACAAGGAGCTCAAGGGCCTGGTGAAGTCCGGCGGCCTGCACACGGTGTGCGAGGAGGCGGGCTGCCCCAACATCTACGAGTGCTGGGAGGACCGCGAGGCCACGTTCCTCATCGGCGGTTCCGAGTGCACCCGCCGGTGCGACTTCTGCCAGATCGACACGGGCAAGCCGTCCCCGCTGGACCGGGACGAACCCCGTCGCGTCGCCGAGAGCATCCGCACGATGGGGCTGCGCTACGCCACGATCACGGGCGTCGCGCGTGACGACCTCGCCGACGGCGGCGCGTGGCTGTACGCCGAGACGATCCGGCAGACGCACGAGCACAACGAGGGCACGGGCGTGGAGATCCTCGTCCCGGACTTCAACGGCCGCCCCGACCTGCTGCAGCAGGTCTTCGACGCGGCGCCGGAGGTGTTCGCGCACAACGTCGAGACGGTGCCGCGGATCTTCAAGAGCATCCGCCCGGCGTTCCGCTACCAGCGGTCCCTCGACGTCATCACGGCCGGCCGCGAGGCGGGGCTCGTCACCAAGTCGAACCTCATCCTCGGCATGGGCGAGACCGACGAGGAGGTCCTGGAGGCGTTGCAGGACCTGCACGACGCCGGCTGCGACATCATCACGATCACCCAGTACCTGCGGCCCACACCGCGCCACCACCCCGTGGAGCGGTGGGTGAAGCCCGAGGTGTTCGTGGAGTTCTCCCGGGCCGCCGAGGAGATGGGGTTCAGCGGGGTCATGGCCGGTCCGCTCGTCCGGTCCTCCTACCGCGCCGGTCGGCTCTGGGCCGGGGCGATGCGCAAGCGGGGCGTCGCCATCCCCGAGCACCTCGCGCACCTGGACCGCGACACCCCCGCCGCCCAGGAGGCGTCGAGCCTGCTCGCCCGGAGCTGACCCGGGGCCCCTCGCGGGCACGTATCCTTGCCGCCATGGCACGACGAGGATCCAGCGACGGCGGCGCGGCAGCCGCACCCAAGCCGAAGAAGAAGCGGTGGGCGCGGACCCGTCAGCTGAAGCAGGTCTACGACATGACCGTCCGGGTCGACCCGTCGACCCGGTGGTGGCTGCTCCTGTCCTTCGCGGGCCCGATCGTCCTCGGCCTCGTCGTCGGTCTGCTCACCGGGCACCCGATCTACTTCACGATCCTCGGTGTCCTGCTGGGCGTCCTGGCCGGGATGTTCCTGCTGGGCCGCCGGGCCGAGCGCGCCGCGTACATGAACCTCGAGGGTCAGAAGGGCGCCGCCGGCGCCGCGCTGTCCTCCATCCGCCGCGGCTGGACGATCGAGCAGGAACCGGTCGCCGCCGAGGCCCGCACCCAGGACATGGTCTTCCGGGCCATCGGGCGCGCGGGCATCGTCCTCGTCGGTGACGGCCCGCCCTCCCGGGTCCGCAAGCTGCTGGAGTCCGAGCGCCGCAAGATCGCCCGCGTCGCTCCGAACGTGCCCGTGCACGTCTTCACGGTCGGCGACGGCGGCTCCGAGGGCGAGGTCCCGCTGCGCAAGCTGGCCTCCCGTGTCCAGCGCCTCAAGCCGCAGCTGACCAAGCAGGAGGTCGCCGCGGTGCAGAAGCGCCTCAAGGCGATCGGCGGCATCCGTCCGCCGGTCCCCCAGGGCATCGACCCGATGCGCGCGCGCCCCGACCGCCGCGCCATGCGCGGGCGCTGACGCGCACGCCAGTCACCACACGGCAGACGACGAGGGCCCGGTCCCGCCACCACGGCGGGGCCGGGCCCTCCTCACGTTCCCTCAGCGGCGCACGACGACCACGGCGGCGACCTTGTCGTGCAGACCCCGCCGGTCGCCGTCGAAGACGACGGCGGGGATGACGAGGGTCAGCAGCAGCGCGCGCAGCGCCCCCATGGCGAGCCCGACGGGGCGGCCGTCGAGGCGGCGCACCGCGATCCCGACGACGGCGTGGCCGATGCTCATGCCGATCGTGGAGACGAGCAGCAGGTGCATCGCGAAGAAGACCAGCAGGGGGCCGAGGTCGCGCCCCAGCCCCTCCAGGACGGTACGGGCCACGAGGGTGGCGATCACCCAGTCCACGACGAGCCCGAGGATGCGCCGACCCCAACCGGCGACGGAGCCCGGACCCGTGGCGGGCAGCCCCAGGCGGACCCCAGGCGGCAGGACGGGCGGTTCCGATGGGTCGGGGGCGGAGCTCTTGCGCGTCGTCCGGTCGGCCACCACCCCAGCCTACGGGGCGTCTACGACGCGCGCCGTAGCGCAGCCGTCGGCGACTCCCGGGGGCACTGTCGCCGCCCTCGGGGCGTCGGTAAGGTTGCGGAAACGCTGCCGTAACGAGTGCGAAACATCGTGCCCCTACGGTCGGCGCGTCCGCGGCGGCTCGACACCCGGGCCGGTTCCGTTCCTGGAGGTTGGATGTTCAGCAACGCCCAAGAGGTCATCGACTTCATCGCGCGCGAAGACGTGAAGTTCGTCGACATCCGTTTCTGCGACCTGCCCGGTGTCATGCAGCACTTCACCGTCCCCGCCAGCACGGTGGACGTCGACGCCCTGTCCGAGGGCCAGATGTTCGACGGATCCTCGATCCGCGGCTTCCAGGCCATCCACGAGTCCGACATGAAGCTCATCGCGGACCCGACGTCGGCCTTCCTGGACCCGTTCCGGAAGGAGAAGACGCTCGTCATCAACCACTCGATCGTGGACCCGTTCACGAACGAGGCGTACAGCCGCGACCCGCGGAACATCGCGGCCAAGGCCGAGGCGTACCTGACGACGACCGGCATCGCCGACACCGTCTTCTTCGGCCCCGAGGCCGAGTTCTACATCTTCGACGACGTCCGGTTCGAGACGAACCAGCGCGAGTCCTACTACCACATCGACTCCATCGAGGCGGCGTGGAACACAGGCCGCAAGGAGGAGGGCGGGAACCTCGGGTACAAGACCCGCTACAAGGGTGGGTACTTCCCGGTCGCCCCGATCGACCACTTCTCCGACCTGCGCGACGAGATGGTCGTCGAGCTGGAGAAGGCCGGTCTGACCGTCGAGCGCGCGCACCACGAGGTGGGCACCGCCGGCCAGGCCGAGATCAACTACAAGTTCGACACCCTGAAGAACGCCGGCGACCAGCTGCTGCTCTTCAAGTACATCATCAAGAACGTGGCCCTGCGCAACGGTCACACCGTGACCTTCATGCCCAAGCCGCTGTTCGGTGACAACGGCTCCGGCATGCACTGCCACCAGTCGCTGTGGAAGAACGGCGAGCCGCTCTTCTACGACGAGAAGGGCTACGGCGGCCTGTCCGACCTCGCTCGCTGGTACATCGGCGGTCTGCTGCACCACGCGCCGTCGCTGCTGGCCTTCACGAACCCGACGGTGAACTCCTACCACCGTCTGGTTCCGGGCTACGAGGCTCCGGTCAACCTGGTCTACTCGGCCCGCAACCGCTCGGCGTGCATCCGCATCCCGATCACCGGGAACTCGCCGAAGGCCAAGCGCATCGAGTTCCGCGTGCCGGACCCGTCGGCGAACCCGTACCTGGCGTTCGCGGCCCAGCTCATGGCAGGCCTGGACGGCATCAAGAACCGCATCGAGCCCGCCGACCCGGTCGACAAGGACCTCTACGAGCTCCCGCCCGAGGAGCACGCGAACATCAAGACGGTCCCCTACGACCTGGGTTCCGTGCTCGACGCGCTCGAGGCCGACCACGACTACCTCCTCGAGGGCGGCGTGTTCACGCCCGACCTCATCGAGACGTGGATCGACTACAAGCGCAGCAACGAGATCGACCCGATCCGGCTGCGTCCGCACCCGCACGAGTTCGAGCTCTACTACGACATCTGAGCCACCCGCTCGGTCCGTCGTGACGAGGACCCCCGTCCCTGCTGGGACGGGGGTCCTCCGCGTTCCGGGCCTGGGTGCGGCTCGTTCCGTTCCCCCAGTAGGTTGTGCACCTCCGGTGACAGGACGTCGCCGCGCTCCGACGACACGACCCGAGGACGGGGGCCCACGTGCCGACGACCACCACCTGCTCCGCCTGCCGCGCAGCGATGCGCGAGGGCGACCGGTTCTGCTGGACGTGCGGGGCACCGCGCGAGGGTGAGGCGCCCGACCGCCTCGCGGTCGTCCCCGCACCGGCCGCCGGCGGCGCCCGGCGCCGCCGCGTGGGGGCACCCGTCGTCGCCGGGTTCGCGGTCCTCGTCGTGGCGGCCGTGGCGCTCTCGACCTGGTACCTCACGCGGTCCGACGACGACACCGTCCAGACGTCGGCGCCGTCGCCCGCCCCGTCGCCGACCGCGACCACCCCCAGCGAGATCCCCAGCGCCACCCCCAGCACGACCCCCAGCGCCGCGGTGTCCGCCACCCCCAGCCCGACCCCGACCGTGGCGGCGACCCCCTCCCCCGCGTTCCCCGTCGGGCCGGTCGTCCCGGCCCGCGCGAGCGCGCCGAGCACGGCGCCGGACAGCACCGACGCCGGTGGGCGCACGACGAGCTACACCGTCGCGAACGTCCTCGACGGCAAACCCTCCACGGCCTGGCGCGCCGAGGGCGACGCGAGCGGGGACACGCTCGTCTTCACGTTCGACGCGCCCGTCCGCCTCACCGAGGTCGGCCTGGTGAACGGGTTCGCGAAGGTGGACCCCTACGACGGCACGGACCGCTACGAGCAGGGTCGGCGCATCACCGCGGTCACGTGGACGTTCCGGACGGCGACCGGTCCCGTGACGGTGCAGCAGAGCCTGCGCGACGGCGACCGCCGGATGCAGACCACCGCCGTGGCCCCCGTCGAGGTGACCGAGGTGGACCTGACGATCGACCGGACCACCCGCCCGGGGGCGGGCGGCCGGTTCGACCGCACGGCCGTCAGCGACGTGGAATTCCTCAACAGCTAGAGCTGGATCCCCCGGGTCAGCGCCCCGTCGACGACGAGGTTCGTCCCGGTGACGAAGCTGGCGGCGGGGCTGGCGAGGAACACGACGGGACGGGCCACCTCCTCCGGGGTGGCCATCCGCCCCGTGGGGTTCAGGGCGAGGGCCTCGGCGAAGAACTCGGGGTCGTTGCGCTCGGTCAGCTGCCACACCCCGCCCTCGAAGTACGTGTTCCCCGGCGAGACGGTGTTGGCCCGGATCCCCTCCGCCGCGAGCTGGTGCGCGAGTCCCTGCGTGTACGCGACGAGGGCGGCCTTGACGGTGCCGTACGGCCCGGCGAACGCGTCGACCTCGCGGCCCGAGACGCTGCCGATCGTCACGATCGCGCCGGCGCCGGCGCGCCGCAGGTGCGGCAGGGCCGCGTCGACGAGGGCGACCGTGCCCATGAGGTCCACGTCGAGCGACAGCTTCCAGGACTCCAGGTCGTTGGCGGCGGCGATGGCGCTGACGTTCGCGACGACGACGTCGATGCCACCGAGGTCGGCCGCGGACTCCTCCACCCACGCGCTCACCTCCTCGCGCCGGGCGACGTCGACGACGCTGCCGCGCAACGTCCCCGGCCCGGTGGCCGACTCCACGAAGGCCTCGACGTCGGCGGCCGTGCGCGCGCACGTCGCGACGTCGGCGCCCTCGGCGAGGAACTCCGCGACGATTGCGCGGCCGATGCCGCGGGTCCCGCCCGTGACGAGCACGCGGGCACCTTCGAGCTGCAGGTCCATGGGTTCTCCTCGTTCTCGTTCGGGGGTGGGGTCAGCGCACGAGGGCGCGGAGCCGGTCGTGCACGCCGTCGTAGGCCTGGCGGTGGACGGGAACCAGCCGCTTGGGCACCTTCGTGGCGACGCTGTAGTTCACGTCGACGGCGTTGGCCAACGGCACCTCGCTGACCTGGGACAGCACCTGGTAGGCGTCGAGGGTGTCGAGCCCCGTGAGCTCGCTGATCCACGACACCGCGTCGACCTGCCCTGCGCGCCAGGCGTCCTCGAGCGGGCGCGCGGACCCGACGACCGTCCAGTGGGTGTCGCTCTCCAGCCGCGGCCACGCCGGGCCGGGCGTCTTCAGCAGGTCGACGAGGACGAGGGAGTTCATCGCCCCTTCGACGGCGGTGCCGCAGGACTCGCCCTCACCCTGCCGGAAGTGCCCGTCCCCCAACGAGAACAACGCGCCCTCGACGTTGACGCGCAGGTACACGGTCGTGCCGGCGCGCAGTTCGGGGGTGTCCATGTTCCCGCCGAACACGTCGGGCACGAGGGCCGAGCGGACCTCCCCCGCGGCCGGGGCGACGCCGACCGTCCCGAGCATGGGTTCCAGGGGCAGGTCGAGGTGCAGGTCCCCGAGGTCCAGGCCGACGGTCCCGCGCGCGGAGTCCAGGTGGTAGATCCACGTCCGTTCCGGCAGCGGAGGTTGGAGCGTCGCCGTGCGGTCGGTGGAGGTCAGGCCCCCGAAGAACGGGATGAGCGCCGACGCACCCCAGTCGCGGGCCGGTTCGAGGTCGACGACGTGCAGCACGAGGGTGTCCCCCGGTGCGGCACCCTCGACGAAGAAGGGACCGGTCTGCGGGTTCACGAACGGCATGTTCAGCGCGCTGGACGGCAGGTCGGCCACCGAGCGGAGCCGACCGCAGAACGCGTCGTCGCTCCACAGCTTCAGGGCCGTGCCGGGACGGACTCTCGCGACGGGACCGGCCCCGCCGAAGGTCCACGCGTACTGCTCGGGCGTGGGGGTGAACTCGACGACCTCGACGGCGGGGTCCAGGGATCGCACGGTGCTCCTCGGGGGACGGTGATCACGTGACGTGTCCCGCCCTTGTACCCCAGCGACCGCGCACCGCGGAAGACCTCAGGCGCCGCCGTTCCCGGCGGGCGGGACGTCGCCCCGCGCCTGCGCGCGGCGCACCGCGGCCTCGAACTCGGCGTCGACCCGGGCCTGCTCCTGCGCGACCCGCTCGTCGACCCGGCCCCGTTCGGCGCCGGCCCAGCCCGCGGGACGCTCGTGCTCGGGGAACCCGGGCGTGGAGGAGTACCAGACCTCGGGCCGGTGGGCCACGCGCCCGGGACGGCCCGCCACGAGCCACGCGATGCCACCGATCACGGGGAGCACGACGATGAGGAGCACCCACACGAGCTTGGGCAGGTTCCGCACCCGGTGGGTGTCGGTCTGGAGGCAGTCGACGAGGCAGAAGACGAGCAGAGCCAGCTCGACGACGACGGGCAGGATGCGGATCACGGGACTCCCCGGTGGGTCGGCTGTGCGTGCGCGCAGGACGCTAGCGGCGGCCCCAGGGGCCCCGGGGCGCTTCGGCAGATTCGGGACCCGGTCGGCGACCCGCACCACCCGGACGGGCGCTCCGGGCGCGGCGACGTAGGTTGAGCGCGAGGATCCGTCCGTCGAGGAAGGTGGGAGTGTCGTGAGCGTCGACACGCACGGTCAGCCGCTGAAGCTGGGCTACAAGGCGTCCGCGGAGCAGTTCGCCCCTGCGGAACTGGCCGACTTCGCGGTGCAGGCCGAGGAGCAGGGGCTGGACTCGGTGTGGATCTCCGACCACTTCCAGCCGTGGCGGCACGTCGACGGGCACGCGCCGTCGGCGCTCGTGTGGCTGCCGTGGGTCGCGGCGAAGACGTCGCGCGTCCAGCTCGGCACGTCGGTCCTGACCCCCACGCTGCGGTACAACCCCGCCGTCATCGCCCAGGCGTTCGCGACGCTCGGCGTCCTGGCCCCCGGCCGCGCCATCCTCGGCATCGGCACGGGCGAGGCGCTCAACGAGACCGCGGTCGGCGTCGACTTCCCCGAGACCCGCGAACGGTTCGCCCGGCTGCGCGAGGCCGTGCGGCTCATCAAGAAGCTGTGGTCCGAGGAGCGGGTGACGTTCGAGGGCGACTACTACCGCCTGCACGACGCGACGGTCTACGACCGGCCCGAGCAGCCCGTGCCGATCTACGTCGCCGCCGGGGGCCCCGGGGTGACGAAGTACGCCGGCCGCGCCGGGGACGGGTACATCTGCACGTCCGGCAAGGGCATGGAGCTGTACTCCGAGACGCTGCTGCCGGCGCTGCGCGAGGGGCTGGAGGCCTCGGGCCGCACCGAGCAGCAGATCGACCGGACCATCGAGATCAAGCTGTCCTTCGACGAGGACCCCGCCGTGGCCCTGGAGAACACGCGGTTCTGGGCGCCGCTGTCGCTGTCGGCGGAGCAGAAGTCGCAGGTCCACGACCCCGTCGAGATGGCCCGGTTGGCCGACGAACTGCCCATCGAGCAGGTCGCGAAGCGGTGGATCGTGTCCTCCGACCCGGCCGAGGTGGCGAAGGCCGTCCAGGGGTACGTCGACGCCGGGTTCACCCACCTGGTGTTCCACGGTCCCGGCCACGACCAGTCGCGGTTCCTCACCCAGTTCACCCAGGACGTCGTCCCCCTGTTGCGGCCCTGAGCCCCGGCGAGGACTACTCCTCGGTCCGGCCGTAGAAGACGCGCTCGACGACGGCGCGGCAGCGGCGGGTGGTGCGCAGGTACAGCTCCTCGAACTCCCGTGAGCTGCCGGGTTCGAAGCCGAACATGCGCGCCACCCCGTCGAGGTCACGGGCCTGGGTGGGCAGGGAGTCCCCGGACTTGCCGCGCCACAGGGCCACGGCGTTGCGGGCCCGGGAGGCCAGGTCCCACGCCGTGAGCAGCGTCTGCGCGTCCTCCTCGGCGAGCAGGCCAGCGCTGGCCGCCGCCCGCAGCACGCTGGGGGTGGACAGCGACCGCAGGCCCTCGTGCTCGGCGGCGTGCTGCAGCTGCAGCAGCTGCGCCGTCCACTCCACGTCGGAGATCGCCCCGCGACCGAGCTTGAGGTGACGGGCCGGGTCGGCCCCGCGCGGCAGCCGTTCAGCCTCCACCCGGGCCTTGATGCGTCGCACCTCGCGCAGGTCCGCCTCCGCCAGACCCCCTGCAGGCCAGCGCAACGGGTCCACGAGGGCCAGGAACCGCTCCCCGAGGTCGGCATCCCCGGCGACGGGCCGGGCCCGCAGCAGCGCCTGCGCCTCCCACGACAGCGACCACCGCTCGTAGTACGCGCGGTAGCTGGCCAGCGACCGCACGAGCGGACCGTTGCGACCCTCCGGGCGCAGGTCCGCGTCGACCTCGAGCGCCGGTTCGGGACCGGCCGCCCCGAGCTGGCGGCGCAGCTCCCCCACGACCTCCGTCGCGGCCTGCTGGGCGTGGGTCTCGTCGGCGCCGGGCAGCGGGTCGTGGACGAACAGCACGTCGGCGTCGCTGCCGTACCCCGTCTCCCCCGCCCCGAGCCGGCCCATGCCGACGACGAGGACCCGCGTGGGCAGCGGCGCCCCCGTGCGGCGTTCGACGTCGGCCACGACGCGGCGCAGGACGACGTCGAGGACGGCCTGGTCGGCGTCGGCGAGGGCCCGCCCCACCCCGGCGAGGTCGCGGACCCCCACGAGGTCGGCGACGACGGTGCGGAACTGCTCGCGCCGGCGCACCCCCCGGGCGGCCAGGACCGCGGCGGCGAGGTCGTCACGGCGTGCCGCGGCCGCCTCGGCGTCGGCGATGACCTCGTCGACGTCCTCGGGGGCCAGGCGTTCGTCGTCGGCGAAGACGGACACGGCCTCGGGTGAGCGCAGCAGCAGTTCCGTCGGCATCCGCGCCGCGGACAGGACGGAAGCCAGCCGTTCCGCCGCGGCCCCCGCGTCGCGCAGCATCGTCAGGTACCACTGGGTGCCCGCGAGCGCCTCGGACACCTGCCGGAAGGCGAGCAGGCCGGCGTCGGGGTCCGCGCCGTCGGCGAACCAGCCGAGCATGACGGGCAGCAGCGTGCGCTGGATGCTCGCGCGGCGGCTGACACCTCCCGTGAGCGCCTCGAGGTGGCGCAGGGCGCCGGCGGGGTCACGGTAGCCCAGTGCGGCCAGCCGTTCGCGTGCGGCCTCGGCCGACAACGCGGCGTCGATGCGGGCGTCCGCGGCGGGCAGCTTGGCGACGGCGGTCAGCAGCGGTCGGTAGAACAACTTCTCGTGCAGGCGGCGCACGTCGCGCCGGGTGCCGCGCCAGACCTCGTCGAGCGCCGCGACGGGGTCCTTGCGCAGACCCAGTGAGCGGCCGAGGCGACGCAGGTCGTTCTCCGACGTCGGCAGCACGTGGGTGCGGCGCATGCGGTGCACCTGGATGCGGTGCTCCAGGGACCGCAGCAGCCGGTAGTCGCGGTCGAGCTCCCCCGCGTCGCTGCGCCCGACGTACCCGTAGGCGGCGAGCGCCTCCAGCGCCTCGAGCGTGTTGGCGGTGCGCCGCAACCGTTCGTCGCTGCGGCCGTGGACCATCTGCAGCAGCTGGATGCTGAACTCGACGTCGCGCAGGCCGCCGACGCCGAGCTTGAGCTGGCGGTCGGCCTCCTTGGAGGGGATGAGGGACTCCACGCGCCGGCGCATGGCCTGGACCTCGGCGACGAACCCCTCCCGGGCGCTCGCCTCCCACACCATGGGCGCGATGGACGTCAGGTAGTCCCAGCCGAGCTGGGGGTCCCCCGCGACGGGGCGGGCCTTGAGCAGGGCCTGGAACTCCCACGTCTTGGCCCAGCGGCGGTAGTACTGCAGGTGGCTGTCGAGGGTCCGCACGAGCGGGCCGGACTTGCCCTCCGGGCGCAGCGCCGCGTCGACCTCCCAGAGGGAGCCCTCGCCGGTCGGGGCCGAGCAGATGCGCTGCAGTGCAGCGGCGAGCTTGGTCCCCACGGCCAGTGCGTCGTCCTCGGCGGCCCCCCGGCCGGGTTCGGCGACGTAGACGACGTCGACGTCGGAGAGGTAGTTCAGCTCGCGGCCGCCGGTCTTGCCCATGCCGATGACGGCGAGCCGGCACGCCCGCCACGACCCCGGACCCGTCGCCGGGTCGTGGTCGGGAAGTTCCGACCGCGCGATCGCCAGGGCCGCCTCGAGCGCGGCGGCGGCGAGGTCGGCGAGTTCGGCGGAGGTGAGGTGCAGGACGGCGAGGGGGTCGGCGGCGGCGAGGTCGCGACCGGCGAGGCCGACGAGGCGGCGGCGGTAGGCGACCCGCAGCGCGTCATCGGGCGAGCGCCCGGACCGGCCCTGCGTCGCGACGGGGTCGGGCGCGTCGGGGTCGGCGCCGACGGCGACGAGGAGTTCGGCGCGCAGCTCGGCCGGGTCCGGCGGGACGGCGGAGGCGAGGACGGTCCAGTGCCGCGGGTGGCGCACGAGGTGGTCGGCGAGCGCCATCGACCCGCCGAGGACGCCGAGCAGCCGCGCGAGGGTGCCGACGACCTCCGCGACGTCCCCGCCGCGCAGCAGGTTCAGCGCGGCCGCGACGCCCTCCACGTCGCCGGGCGAGGACTCGCGGTCCAGCCCGGCGGTGAGGGACTCGGCCCAGCGGACGAGGCCGAGCAGCGCCTGGTCGGGGTCGGCCGTCCGGCCCAGGGCCCGCACGAGCGCTGCCGTGCCGTCGGTCAGCTCCGCGTCGCCCTCGGCGCGCACGACCCCGTGCAGGGCGGGGTCGCGCAGGAGCCGCAGCGAGCGGTCCGGGTCGGCGAACCCGGCCCGGACCAGCTGGGCGGTCGCGCTCGCGCGGCGCCCCTGGGTGCTCACGGCCACCACGACCTCCTGCTCGTCGACCCCCTGCGCGTTCCCGCTGCGGTCACAGCAGCGGCAGGTACCGCTGGAGCTCGAACGGCGTCACCTGGGCGCGGTAGTCCGCCCACTCCTGGCGCTTGTTGCGCAGGAAGTAGTCGAAGACGCCCTCGCCGAGGGTCTCGGCGACGAGTTCGGACTTCTCCATGACGGCGATGGCGTGCTCCAGGCTCTGGGGCAGCGGTTCGATGCCCATCGAGCGGCGCTCGGAGTCGGTGAGCGACCAGACGTCGTCCTCGGCGCCGTCGGGCAGGTCGTAGCCCTCCTCGATGCCCTTCAGGCCCGCCGACAGCAGCAGCGCGAACGCCAGGTACGGGTTCGCCGCGGAGTCCAGCGCCCGGTACTCGATGCGCACCGACTGCCCCTTGGACGGCTTGTACATGGGGACGCGGACGAGCGCGGAGCGGTTGTTGTGGCCCCAGCAGATGTAGCTGGGCGCCTCGCCGCCGGCCCACAACCGCTTGTAGGAGTTGACGAACTGGTTCGTGACGGCGGTGATCTCCGCGGCGTGCCGCAGCACCCCGGCGATGAACTGCCGGCCGGTGCGGGAGAGCTGGTACTCCGCCCCCGCCTCGTAGAACGCGTTGGCGTCGCCGTCGAAGAGGGACAGGTGCGTGTGCATGCCCGAACCCGGCTCCCCCGCCAGGGGTTTGGGCATGAAGCTGGCGTAGACGCCCTGGTCGCGCGCGACCTCCTTGAGGACCGTGCGGAACGTCATGATGTTGTCCGCGGTCGTCAGTGCGTCGGCGTAGCGCAGGTCGATCTCGTTCTGGCCCGGTCCGCCCTCGTGGTGGCTGAACTCCACCGAGATGCCCATGCTCTCCAGGGTGGAGATGGCCGTGCGGCGGAAGTCCGTCGTCGTGCTGCCGGGGTGGTTGTCGAAGTAACCGACGTAGTCGACCGGTTCGGGTGTCGCGCCCCGCTCCAGCGGCCCCTTGAAGAGGTAGAACTCGATCTCGGGGTGCGTGTAGAACGTGTAGCCCGCCTGCGCGGCCTTGTCGAGCGCGCGCTTGAGGACGAACCGCGGGTCCGACCGCGCCGGCTGCCCGTCCGGGGTGAGGATGTCGCAGAAGATGCGCGCCGTGCCCTGGTGCTCGTCGGTGTTGCGCCACGGCAGGACCTGGAACGTCGACGGCTCCGGCTTCAGCAGCATGTCCGACTCCGACACGCGGGACAGGCCTTCGATGGCCGACCCGTCGAAGCCGATGCCCTCCCCGAAGGCGCCCTCGAGCTCCGCCGGCGCGATCGCCACGGACTTCAACGTCCCGATGACGTCGGTGAACCAGAGCCGGACGAAGCGGATGTCCCGCTCCTCCAGCGTCCGCAGCACGAACTCCTGCTGGCGGTCCATGTCCACCCTTCCCGTCGTCCCTCCGCCGGGCGCCGGCGGCCGTCCCGGTCATCATCGCGCATCACCGCCCCCACCTCCCCGCACCCCCGCCGCCCCGCCGCGCCCGGTCCCACGCCCGGTCCCACGCCCGGTCCCATGCCCGGTCCCACGCGGGAACAGCCGTGGGACCGGCGAGCCGGTCGCTGGAGCGACCTCGGCGCCGTTCCCACGCCCGGTCCCATGAGCGCAGGCACCGCAGGACGGGCTGCGGTGGGGCCGTCACGTCGGTCGACGCGTCCACGTCACCCCCGACGGCGGGACGACACCCTCCCTGGCGAGGTACGCACGCTCGACGGATCTCAGGACGCGTCGCCCCTCCGTCCGGATGGTGTGGGGCGAGAAGGCCAGCACGGGGATGCCGGCCTCGCCGAGGGCTGTGTCGGCCCGCAGGGTCCGCTCCCAGTCGTCCTCGAAGAGGTGGTGCTTGCGGGAGTGGACCTGCACCGCGAGGACGGCGCGGACGAAGAGGGCGTCCGGGCTGGGCAGCGCCGATCCATCCGGCGCGGTGAGCACGGGGTTGACGAGCGGCGTGGGAAGCACGCGGCTCGTCGCGAAGAGGTCGGCGAGCTCGCTCTCCGGCAACGACCACGCCCCTCCTGCCACCTCGTCGACGGCCGCCCGGACACCGGCCGACCCGCGGATGGCACCGGCCTCCACCTCCTCGACCAGCTGCTCGAGGCGGACGATCCGACGTTGTACCGCCTCGAACACCAACGCCCGCACGTCGTCACCCCGCAGGAGCCGTGCCGCGTCGACCACCGCTCGTGCCGGCGACGTGAGGGTGAGAGCGCCCCGGAACCACGGCCGGGTCTCCATCCGCCGGGTCCGTCGAACAGCGACTCCGGGGGCGTTCCTGGCGGCACAGCGCCACGGCACCAGGAAGCGTCGGACGCCGTCGTCCGGCGCCGAGGTCAGGCCGAACCACCGGGCCGCCGACAACGAGGCGAGGTGTGCGTCCGGACCGGCGAACAGCTGCGCCGCGAGCAGCTGCTGCGCCGGGTCGAGACGCCCCGTGGTGAGGCTGAAGACGTTCCGGTGGACCAGCCGCCAATCGCGTTGGACGGCCCACCGAGTCTGACCACTGGTGACACCCGCGTCGTACAACTGCTGGCGGGTGACGAGTCCCTGCTGGTCGTGCGCGGCGTGGCGGACGGTGTCGGGGAGGGTGAGCACGGCGCCAGCGTCGACCGGATCCCAGGTCGTCCAGGCGCTCGCCGCGCGTCCCTGTGGACAGCCGAGGCTCGTGCGCGTCTGTGGAGCCCGGGTCGACACCCGTGGCCCCGGCCCGCACGAGTGTCGGACCGGCCGTGGGTGCGGCAACGGGACCGGGCGTGGGGCCGGGCGTGGGGCCGGGCGTGGGGCCGGGCGTGGGGCCGGGCGTGGGACCGGGGTGGGGCCCCGCACCGCCCCGGGCCCCCTGCCGGCCGCTCACTACGCTGACCCCATGCCCCAGCTGCGCGTGGCCATGGCCCAGATCGACACGACCGTCGGCGACCTCGACGGGAACGTGGCGGCGATCCGCGAGTGGACGGCGCGGGCGGCGGCGGACGAGGCGCACCTGGTGCTCTTCCCCGAGACGGCGGTGACGGGGTACCCGGTGGAGGACCTGGCGCTGCGGCGCTCGTTCGTGGCGGCCTCGCGGCAGGCGGTGGGGCGGCTGGCGGCGGAGATCGCGGACGACGGGAACGGCGACGTCGCCGTGGTCGTGGGCTACGTCGACCAGCACGAGGGGCGGGGGCGACCGCAGAACTGCGCGGCGGTCCTGCACGGCGGGCGCGTCGTCGGGCGGTACGCCAAGCACCACCTGCCGAACTACGGCGTCTTCGACGAGTACCGCATCTTCACCCCGGGCGACGACCTGCTGGTGGCGCGCGTGCGCGGGGTGGACGTGGCCATCGCGATCTGCGAGGACCTGTGGCAGGACGGCGGGCCGGTGCAGACGGCCGACGAGGCCGGGGCCGGGTTGCTCGCCGTCATCAACGGCTCCCCCTACGAGCGCAACAAGGACGACGTCCGCCTCGAACTCGTCGCGCGCCGCGCCGCGGAGGCCGGGTGCCCCATCGCCTACGTCAACGCCGTCGGCGGGCAGGACGAACTCGTCTTCGACGGCGACTCCCTCGTCGTCGGCCAGGACGGGACGGTCCTCTCGCGCGGGCCGCAGTTCCGCGAGGCCCTCGTCGTCACCGACCTCGACCTACCCGCGGCGCGCACCCCCGGCTGGGAGGAGGGCGTGCAGCGGATCACCGTCTCCGAGGAGCCCGTCCCGGCGTTCACCGCGCGGGCCAGCGAGGTCCACGAACCCCTGCCGGACGTCGCCGACGTCCACGCCGCGATCGTCCTGGGGTTGCGGGACTACGTGCGCAAGAACGGGTTCCGCTCCGTCGTCATCGCCGTCTCCGGCGGGATCGACTCCGCCCTCGTCGCGAGCCTGGCCTGCGACGCGATCGGCCCCGAGAACGTCGTCGGCATCTCGCTGCCCTCGGGCTACTCCAGCCAGCACTCCAAGGACGACGCCGAGGAGCTCGCGACGCGCTGCGGTTTCGAGTACCGGCAGTACGCGATCGCCCCGATGGTCGACGCGTTCCTCGCGACGGTGCCGCTGCGCGGTGTCGCGGAGGAGAACCTGCAGGCCCGCGTGCGCGGGACGACGCTCATGGGCCTGGCGAACCAGGAGGGCCACCTCACCCTGGCGACGAGCAACAAGAGCGAGCTCGCCGTCGGGTACTCGACGTTGTACGGCGACTCGGTCGGCGGGTACGCCCCGCTGAAGGACGTCCCCAAGACCCTCGTGTGGGACCTGTCCCGCTGGCGCAACGCCGAGGCCGTGCGCCGCGGGGAACAGCCGCCGATCCCCGAGAACACCATCAGCAAACCGCCGTCGGCGGAGTTGCGCCCGGACCAGACCGACCAGGACTCCCTGCCCCCGTACGAAGTCCTCGACGCGATCCTCGAGGACTACGTCGAAGGCGACCGGGGCCGCGCCGAGATGCTGGAGGCGGGTTTCGACGGCACGCTCGTCGACTCCGTCCTGACCCTCGTCGACCGCGCGGAGTGGAAGCGCCGGCAGTTCGCGCCGGGCCCGAAGATCTCCTTCAAGGCGTTCGGCCGCGACCGCCGGTTGCCCATCACGAACCGGTGGCGCGAACCGCAGGCGTCGGACTCCCTGGCCCCGCCCGTCGACGTGAAGACCGACTCCCCCGTCACGGAGGGCTGACGTGGCGTACGCGACCGAGGAGCCCACGCCCGCGAACCGGCGGCGCACCCGCGTCCACCACCTGCAGCAGTGGAAGGACGCGGGCGAGCGGTGGGCGATGCTCACGAGCTACGACGCCATGACGGCCGCCGTGTTCGACGAGGCGGGGATCCCCGCGCTGCTGGTCGGGGACTCCGCCGCGAACACCGTCTTCGGCATGCCGACGACGGTGCCCGTCACCCTCGACCACATGGTGCCGCTGGTCCGCGCCGTCGTCGCCGGCGCACCGCACGCCCTCGTCGTCGCCGACCTCGTGTTCGGGTCCTACGAGGCCTCCGACGAACAGGCCGTGCACTCCGCGGTCCGGCTCATGAAGGAGGGCGGCGCGCACGCCGTGAAGCTCGAGGGCGGGGTCGCGCGCGCCTCCCGCATCCGGGCCGTGGTCGCCGCCGGCATCCCCGTCATGGGGCACGTGGGGTTCACCCCGCAGGCCGAGCACGCCCTCGGCGGGTACCGCGTGCAGGGCCGCGGAGATGCTGCGGCGCAGGTGGTCGCGGACGCGAAGGCCGTCGCCGAGGCGGGCGCGTTCTCGGTCGTCCTGGAGATGGTCCCGGCCGACGTCGCCCGGCAGGTGACGTCGACGCTCGCGATCCCCACCGTCGGGATCGGGGCGGGCGCCGACTGCGACGCGCAGGTGCTCGTGTGGCAGGACTTCGCGGGTCTGAGCGAGCGCACGGGCCGGTTCGTCAAGAAGTTCGCCGACGTCCGCTCGACGCTCGCCGACGCGGCGCGGACGTACGCCTCCGAGGTCCGCGACGGTTCCTTCCCGGGGGACGAGCACTCGTTCTGACGGCCTCAGGCCCGGCCCGGGGACAGCGCGAGCGCGTCGGCGCGCACCTCGTCCAGCGCCCGGCGCAACGCCCCCAGGACGACGACGTCCCGCCCGAGCGTCGAGGCCACGACGGGCGGCCGGGGCGGGTCGAGGAACCGGGGCAGCCCGGCGTTGACCCGCTCGACGAACCCGGTGGCCGAGGCCACCCCGCCGGCCACCACGACCCGGTCGGGGTCGAAGAGGCTGACGAGGGTGACGACGACGCGCGTGAGCCGCTCGGCGGCGGTGTCCAGCAGCGCACCCGCGAGTTCCTCCCCCGCGTCGGCGGCCGCGACGACGTCCTCGGCCGCGCCCGTCCCGCCCGCGGCGCGCCGCAGGTCGCGCAGCACCTTCCCCAGACCGTCGGAGGACCCGACGCCCTCGACGAGGTCGAGGTAGCGCATCTCCCCGACCCCACCGCGCGCGCCCCGCAGCAACCGGCCGTCCTCGACGACGCCGGCGCCGATCCGCTCCCCGGCGAGCAGCGTCACCTGGTGGCGGACGCCGGTGCCGCTGCCCTGCCAGCTCTCGGCGAGCGCGGCGAGGTTCGCGTCGTTGTCGGCGAGGACCCGCCACCCGTGGCGGCGGGCCAGCGCACCGGCCAGGTCGGGGTTCGCGAACTCCCAGTACGGGTTCCCGCTGAACTCGGTGGTGCCCGACGGGCCGACGGGGGCCGGCACGCCCACCGCGACCGCCAGGACCCCGGGACCACGGGCGCTCCCCGTGGCCTCCTGCACCGCGGCCTCCACCGTCCGCACGACGGCCTCCACACGGTCGGCGACGGGGGTGCGGTCCGGGTCGTGGTCGACGCGGACGGCCACGTCGGCGAGAGCCTGTCCCCGCAGGTCGGCGACGCGGGCGGAGATCCGGTGCTGACCGGCGTCGACCCCGACGACGACGCCGGCGAGCGCGTCGAAGGCGTAGCGGCGCGCCGGCCGCCCCTTCACGTACCCCTCGGCGGACCGCCCGTTCGCCAGCTCCCGCAGCCAGCCACGGTCGATGAGCTCGTCGCAGACGTCGTGCACCGTCGCCCGCGACAGACCCGTGGCCGCCATGAGGTCCGAGCCCGTCACACCGCCGGAACCGTCCCCCGCCGTGCCGGGCAGGTCCCAGACGTGGTGCAGGACGGCGAGGGCGTTGTCGTCCCGCAGCCGCCGCGTCACCGAGGCCTCGCGCGTCACCGCCCCGTCCCGTGTCACCCCTTGACCCTCCCACCGCTCTCACACACACTTGATTCAGGGCCTGAATCTAGACCCTCCACCCACGATCACCGGAGATCCCGTTGACCCAGCCCCCCGACCGCCTGGACCGCGACTGGTGGCGCCAGGCCGTCGTCTACCAGGTCTACCCGCGCAGCTTCGCCGACTCGAACGGTGACGGGATCGGCGACCTGCCCGGCATCACCTCGCGCGTGCCGCACCTCGCGGCCCTCGGCGTCGACGCCGTCTGGCTCAGCCCCTTCTACCCCTCGGCCCTGGCCGACGGCGGGTACGACGTCGACGACCACCGCGACGTCGACCCCAAGATCGGGACCCTCGAGCAGTTCGACGAGATGGTCGCCGCCCTGCACGCCGCGGGCATCAAGCTCGTCGTCGACATCGTCCCCAACCACTCCTCGAACCGGCACGTGTGGTTCCAGCAGGCGCTCGCCGCGGGGCCCGGGTCCCCCGAGCGGGAGCGCTACGTGTTCCGGCACGGCCGTGGCGAGCACGGCGAACTGCCGCCCTCGGACTGGACGGCGATGTTCGGCGGGTCGACGTGGGAACCCGTCGGCGACGGCGAGTGGTACCTGCACCTGTTCGCCCCCGAGCAGCCGGACTGGAACTGGAACCACCCCGACGTGCGCGAGGACCACCTGCGCACCCTGCGGTTCTGGGCCGACCGCGGGGTCGACGGGTTCCGCATCGACGTCGCGAACTCCCTGGCGAAGGACCTCTCCGAACCCCTGCCGACCCAGGCCGAACTCGCCGACCTCGTCGACGGGGCCCACCGCTTCTTCGACCGCGACGAGGTGCACGACGTCTACGTCGAGTGGCGCAAGCTGTTCGACGAGTACGACCCGCCGCGCACGGCCGTCGCCGAGGCCTGGGTGCCCGCCCACCGTCGCGCCCGCTACGCCTCCCCCGAGGGGCTGGGCCAGGCGTTCAACTTCGACCTGCTGCAGGCGGACTTCGACGCCACCGCGTTCCGGACGACCGTCACCGAGAACCTCGCGTTCGCCCGCGAGGCCGGCAGTTCCTCGACGTGGGTGCTGTCCAACCACGACGTCGTCCGGCACGCCAGCCGCTACGCGCTGCCGGCCGGTGCCGACCAGAACGCGTGGCTGCTCTCCGACGGCGAGGACCCCGAACCCGACACCGTCGGTGGGCTGCGCCGCGCGCGGGCCGCGACGACGTTCATCCTCGCCCTGCCCGGCAGCACGTACCTCTACCAGGGTGAGGAACTCGGGCTGGCCGAGGTCGCGGACATCCCCGCGGCCGACCTGCAGGACCCGACGTGGCTGCGCTCCGGCGGGGAGCAGAAGGGCCGCGACGGCTGCCGCGTCCCGGTGCCGTGGACGGCGGCGGGACCGTCGTACGGTTTCGGCCCCGGCGGCGCGCACCTGCCGCAGCCGTCGTGGTTCGCCGACGTCGCGGCGGACCGGCAGGACGGTGTCGAGGGCTCTACGCTCGAGCTGTACCCGCAGGCTCTCGCCACCCGGCGCCGCCTGCAGGGCGCCGAGGACCTGGAGTGGCTCGAGACCCCCGCCCACGTCGTGGCCTTCACCCGTCCCGGCGGCTGGACGTGCCTGACGAACTTCGGCGACGAGCCGGTCGACCTGCCCGCGGGCCGGGTCGTGCTGGCCAGCGGTGAGCTCACCGACGGCCGGGTTCCGGCGGACACGACGGTCTGGGTCGAGGCGACCGCCTGAGCCCAGGCGCTGTCAGCCCTCGCGGCGGGACAGCACCCACGCGGCCGCCGCGCAAGGACCAGCGCGGCGGCCGGGCGGCATCACGAACCTCCGACGCGGTGGGGCTCCGCTCCCCGCCGGGTCAGGAACCACGCGGCCACCAGCGCAGTCCCCCCGAGGACGGCGGGAACAGCTGCGTCGCTGAACGGGGTGCCGAGGCTCACGATGGTCGCGACCATCGTGCCCGGCTCCGGTTCCCGTGGAGCCGACAGCTGGGTCTGGAGGGGTGTGAGCGGCGCGCAGGTGACGACGAGGACGACCGCCGCAGCGGCGAGGCCCACGAGGCCCGACACCCCGGCCACGACTGCGGAAGCACCCCGTGCCGGCCCGGTGACCCGCCACGGGCCGGGGGCCCAGCGGCAGGCGGCGAGCAGGACGCATCCGAGGGTCGCCGCGGCGAGCGCCCAGTCCCAGCCGACGGCGTACGTCAGCCAGCCCAGCCGGTCCACCAGGACAGGACCGGCGGTGATCGCCCCGGGCTCCGGACCCGAGCCGTAGGTGGCGTCGAGGTCACCCCGCAGGACTCGGGCTGCGGCGACGAGGACGACCCCGACGGGGGCGGCCGTCGCGACGAGGAGCGCCCAGGGCAGGGGCCTCACGACGCCCTCGTCCGGCCGAGCAGGGCCACCCCGGCCAGGGCGGCGAAGACCGTGACGGCCAGGAGGGGACCGATCGTCGGGGCGTCCTGGACCGCCGAGGAGGGGTCCAGACCCAGTCCGGCCCCGAACCCGGAGCGTGCCCCGACGGCGGTCCCGACAGCGGCGACGGCGGCCAGCGCCACGACGGCGGCGGCGACGACCGCACCGAGGACACGCAGCACCGCCGGCACCCGTCGTCCCGCGACCACGAGCACGGCGAGGACCGCGAGCCCGAACACCGAGGTCAGCAGGGCGGGTGACCACGCCGTCGTCGTCACCGCCTGGGCCAGCCGTTCCGTCCGCCCCGGCGGCGTGAACCCGGGGAGGTCGAAGTCCTCGTAGGTCTCGGTGAACACCGGGACGAGGTCGACGACGAGCAGGACGACCGGCAGGGCTGCCCCGATCAGGGCGCCGGTGGCCAGGAGCGTCGCGGATCGGTGGGGAGGGACGGGAGGGGCGGACGGTTCGGGCACAGGACCATCGTGGCGTCCGGTGATCTTCCCGGGTGCCGGTTCGCCGGTACCGTCCTCCGGTGAGCCCAGCGCCCGTCACTCCGCCCGTCACTCCCGGTCCCGGATCCGACCTCCCCACGGCCGGTGACCGCGACTGGGTGCACGCCGCCGTCCGCATCGTCGAGGCGGACGCCAACCGCAGCGCCGACACCCACCTGCGGGTCCTCGACCTGCCCGCGGACTGGGGCGTCCGACTGTACCTCAAGGACGAGTCGACGCACCCCACCGGGTCCCTCAAGCACCGGCTGGCGCGCTCGTTGTTCCTCTTCGGCCTCAGCAACGGCGACATCGGCCCGGGCACGACCCTCGTCGAGGCCTCGAGTGGGTCGACCGCGGTGTCGGAGGCGTACTTCGCGCGGTTGCTCGGCCTGGAGTTCGTCGCCGTCGTCCCGGCCACGACGTCGACGGCGAAGCTCGACCTCATCCGCCGCGAGGGCGGGCGGCTGCACCTCGTGGAGGACCCGGGTCACGTCTACGCCGCTGCCGAGGAGCTCGGGGCGCAGCCGGGGTTCTTCTACCTCGACCAGTTCGCGATGGCCTCGACCGTGACGGACTGGCGGGGCAACAACAACATCGCCTGCTCGATCTTCGAGCAGCTCGCCCTCGAACCGCACCCCGTCCCGGAGTGGATCGTCGTCGGGGCCGGCACGGGCGGGACGAGCGCGACGATCGGGCGGTACTGCCGGTACGCCAAGCTCCCGACGAAGCTCGCCGTGGCCGACCCGGAGGGGTCGGCGTTCGCGCCGGCGTGGCGGACCGGCTCGCGGGCGGTGACGGCCCGCGGATCGCGCGTCGAGGGGATCGGCCGGCCCCGCGTGGAACCGTCCTTCGTCCCCTCCGTCATCGACGAGGTGGCCACCGTGCCGGACGACGAGTCCGTGGCCGCGATGCGGATGCTGTACGAGCGCAGCGGGATCCGCGCGGGCGCCTCGACGGGGACGAACCTGTGCCTCGCGCTGCGCCTGGTGCACCGGATGCGCGACGCGGGCCGCGCGGGCTCGGTCGTGACGCTCGTGTGCGACGACGGCGACCGCTACCTCGACACGTACTGGTCCGACGAGTGGCTGCTCGCCAAGGGGTTCGACCTCGACGCCGGCCGCCGTGCGGTGGAACCCTTGTTCCCGTGACCTCGACGGACGACGTGCGCCGCACCGAACTCGCCCTGCCGGACGGCCGGGTCCTGGGGATCCACGACACCGGTCCGCGGGGCGCGGACGTCGTGCTCTGGCACGGGGGCAGCCCGAACACGGGGGAACCACCGGGCCCGTGGCGCACCGACGGCGACCGTTGGATCGGCGTCGACCGCCCGGGCTACGGCCGCTCCACCCGCCTGCCCGGGCGCACGGTCGCGGACGTCGCGGCCGACGTGCGCGCCGTCCTGGACCACCTCGGGATCGCCACCTGCCGCACGGTCGGGCACTCCGGCGGCGCCTCGCACGCCCTGGCCTGCGGCGCCCTGCTCCCCGACCGGATCCAGCAGGCCCTGTGCCTGTCCGGGCTCAGCCCCGGGGAACCGCTGGAGACCCCGGACACCGGGGACGAGGTCCCCTTCACCGCCGAGGACTGGGCCGCCCTCGCCGGACCCTGGCACTGGTTCGAGACGGTCGTCGCCGAGGCGTCCGGGTCGCCCGGGTTCGACGACGACGAACGCGCCCACGCCGGGGACTGGGGTTTCGACCCCTCCACGGTGGCGGTCCCGGTGCGGATCGTCCACGGCGAGGCCGACCGCATGGTGCCGGTCGGGCACGCCCACCGGCTCGCCCGCCTCGTCCCGGCCGCCGAGCTCGTGACCGTCCCCGGTGCGGGCCACCTGTCCGTCCTGGAGCACCTCGACGCCCGTGGAGGTCTGACGCGCACCCCCGGGTGATCCGGCGCAGGCGGCCGGTGCGGACCCCGCCCCCACCTACGGTCGGCGGGTGAGTCCCTCCCGGCGCCTGCTCCTCGTGCTGTTCGCGGCCGCCGGCTTCGGGGCCCTGAACGCCCTGCTGGACAGCGGGTCCGCGGCCCCCGTCCGGTTCGCGGGAGCCCTGCTGAACGCCGGGACGGCCTGGGCCGGTCTCGCCGTGGCCGCCGGTGCCGTCGTCGGCACCCCGCGCCGGGCGGTCGTCGCCGGCTGGCTCGGCGGCACGGTGGGCTTGTCCGCCTTCTACGTCGTCGCCGCGGTCCTGCACGACCTGCCGCTGGCGGCGTACGCCCCGCGGATCGCGTTCTGGTGGGCGGTCGCCCTGGTCTGCTGCGCCCCCCTGGGGTTCGTCGGGACGCTGCTGCACCGGCCGGGGCCCGTGGGGCTGCTCGCCCGGCTCGTCGTCCCGTCCGGCGCGGTGGCGGAGGCCCTGCTGCACCCGCCCGGCGGACCCGGGGTCCGGTGGGCGCTGGGGTTCCTGGGGATGGCGGCCGCCGCGTTCGTGCTGCGCCGCACCCCGGCACCGTGACGTCAGCTGGTGGCGGCCAGCAGCCAGCGGGCGATCTCCTCTCCCGCCGCCGCCCCCACCGACTCCGTGAGTCCGACGCCAGGGTGCTCCCACCCGGTCCGCAGGAGTTCCCCGTGCCGCGGCCGGCGGGCCGCGCGGGCCGCGACGAGCAGGTCGACGTCGAGCAGGGAGTCCCCGGCGGCGACGAAACCCTCGGCACCGCAGCGGGAGACGACCTCGGCGACGGCCGCGGACTTCGTCAGGGGACGCGGGACGGCGTAGAGCTTGCGGCCCTGAAGGGACACCGTGAAACCCCACGCGTCGAGGCGGGCCGTGAGCTCGCCGAGCCGGGGTCCCTCGAGCGCGGCGCGCTGCCTGTCGCGCAGCACGACGTACCCGAACAACCCCGGGACCTCGCGCACGGCCGGGTCCTCCGACCCGGGGACGACCGTGACCAGTTCGGCCGCGAGCCGCCCCAGCGCGGTGACGACGTCGGCCACCGGTGCGCACCCGGCCAGCCGCCCACGCACCGCGGCGTCCCACCCGGGGTCGGGGACGCCGTCGACGAGGACGACACCTCCGTTGGCGCACACCGCGTACCGCGGCGGTCCTTCCGGCCAGCGGATCCGCTGGTACTGCTCCACGGTCCGGGTGGTGACGGGCACGAAACCCCCCGACGCGACGAGGTCCGCGAGCGTCGCCCACGCCCCCGGGGTCACCCACGAGATCGTCCCGCCGCGGTACTCCTCGACGGGCACGAGGTCCGCGACGTCGGCCTGGGCCGACCGCGAGGAGAACACGAGCGTCTGGTCCAGGTCGCTCGCCGCCAGCAGTCCGGTCACGACACCGCCCGCCCGTCGGCCCCCGTCGCCCCGCGGGTGTACCGCGGGTGGATGAGGCCGATGGCCGAGTACGACAACCCTGGCACCTCCTCGACGAGCACCCCGCGCTGGTCGGCGAGCAACCGCACGTGGGCGAGGTCGTCGGGGTGCGACAGTTCCGCCTCCGGCCGCACGAGGACGCGCCACGGGACGCGACGCAGCAGGACGCGGGTCGTCTCCCCCACCCCGGGTTTGACGAGGTTCACGTCCCCGATGCCGTAGTGCTCGCTGACGCGTTCCACCTCGGCCCAGCCGGTGAAGGACGCCTGCCGGTCCCCGGCGCGCACGGCCTCGACCGCGGCGGGCACCTCGCCGGCCACGTCGTCGAAGCAGGCGGTCACCTCGTCGAGGAACCGGCCGGACAGGTCGACGGGCGCGAGTTCGGCGTAGAACTTCGCGCCGTGGAACTGCCCGGGCCGCAGGAGCCGCTCGTTGAGGACCGTGCGCGACACGAGTCCGGAGACCGTGGAGTTCAGGCACGCGGACGGGACGAGGTAGTCCTCGCGGGTGCCGAACGTCCGCACGCACCGCCCCGGGTCGGCCAGCACGGCGAGGTCGTCGCTGAACCCCACGCCCAGCGCCGCCAGCGCGGCGGACAGTTCCCGGACGATCGCGCCCTTGCCCGTCCAGCCGTCGACGAACACGACCGTCGACGGGTCGTGGTGGGCGGCCGCCCAGCGCAGCGCCACCTCGTCGATCCCCTTGCCCCGCACGATGGACACCGCGACGTGCGGCCAGTGCAGCCCCTGCCGGGACGCCCAGCGCCGCAACAGGATCCCCACGGGGGTCCCGGCGCGGGCCAGGGAGGCGAGCACGAGGTCCGGGCCCCGCTCGGCGCGCAGGAGTTCGGCGACGACGGCCACCCCGAGCGCGACGCGGCGCGCGCCGCGCCCCAGGGCGTCGAGGAACAGCCGCTGGTACTCCTCGCTGGGCTGGTACTCCACCGGCAGCGACTCGGCGTAGTGCGCGCCGCCGCTCTGGATGGCCTCCTCGCGCTCCTCGGCGGGGGCCTCCAGCTCGACGTCGGACAGGTCGGTGAGCAACCAGCTCACCTCGTCCGGCCGGTAACTGCCGAACCGGGGCCCGGACAGCGGGGTCGGGAGGTTCACGCGGGGTCACTCCAGGTGTCGGCGGGCAGGGTGAGCAGCAGCAGTCGGTCGGTGCACGGGGCGAGCGCAGCCAGCACGCCGTCGGGGGCGTGCAGCGCGGCCGGGTCCGAGGCGCCGTCGACGACGAGCACGACCGCGTCCCAGCCGCCGGGCCGGGCCACGTTGTGCGCGTAGCGGATCCCCGGTCCGTCCTGGGCCGGGTCGTGGGAGGCGAACGCGACGGAACTGCGGACGGCGTACCCGGGGTCGTCGACGGCGAGGACGGGCGAGCGCGTCGTGGAGGAGGACCGGACCCGGCCGTTCCCCCGGTCCGCGAGCGCCGTCGCGACGGCGAGGGGTGCGTGCAGCAGTTCCTCGGTGCCGAGCACGAGGACGTCCCCGCCGGCGGGCAGCGCAGCGAGCAGCCCGTCGAGGACGCCGTCGACGACGAGGTGGGCGTCGAGGGCGTCCTCGTGCCCGGGAGGCGTCCCGAACCGGGCCGTCGTCGGCAGCCCCGCGGGCAGGTCGAGCGGCACGGAGGTGACGTCGGGCACCGGGCGTCCCTGCGGAGTGACGGGGTCGACGCCCGCGGCGAGTTCGGCGCCGCGGTCCAGGACGCCGGCGGGCAGCGTGACGCCGCCGGCGGCGAGGGCGACGACGTCGATCCGGGCGCCGAGCTCGACGGCGAGGGCGTCCATCCGGTTCCGGTCCGCGGCCGAGCGCAGGTCGACGAGACCGGCGACGACGTAGTGCCCGTGCGGGACGAGGGCGTGGACGGCGCGCAGCGTGTTGGCCACCGTGCGTCCCGTCGACAGCTCGTCGTCCACGAGCACGACGGGCGCGGCGGGGTCGGCGAGGCGGGCGCGGACGGCGGGGTCGGTCGGCAGCAGCCGGTGCCCGGTCGCGTGGGAGTGCTCCTCCTCGAACCCGGCCCAGTCCACGGCCCCGGGCACGTCCCGGCGGGTCGAGTGCAGCCCCGCCGCCCCGAGGGCCTGGGCCACGGCGTGCCCGAGGCCGGTCGCGGTCTCGGCGTACCCGAGGACCACGGCGTCGGGCCGGCGGGCGGTCCCTCGGGAACCGGCCAGGACCGCGCGGGCGGCCTGCGCGTCTCCGGCCAGTGCTTCCCGCCACGTCGCCGTCGGCACGCCGGGGGCGTCGGGGCCTCCCAGAGCGACCGCGACCCGCGCCCCGAGGCGCAGCCCGGCGGCGCGCACGAGACGCGGGTCGGTGGGGACGTGCTTGCCCAGCACGGTGCTCACGAGGAGGTGGGCGCGACGGGGGTTGCGCCGCAGCGCCAGCCCCAGCAGGTCGTGCACGTCGAGACCGTCGACCCCGGGCGGGCCCTCGACCCGCACGCCGAGCCGGTGCCCCACCCAGTCCCGCGGGGTGGTCGTCACGGGCGCGGCCCGCCGGCACGGACCCGGCGCCACACCTCGTCCTGGGCCTGCAGGACGTGGGCGTAGGTGACGTCCTCGCGGACGACGCCGAAGGCGCGCGCCCGCAGCAGGACCCGCTCGGCCCACGCCCGGTGCGGGCCGGCCTCGTTCATCTTGTTCCGGTACGCGGAGGCCATCGCCCCGCCGCCGGACTGGGCCACGATGTCGGTGGCGTCGCAGAAGTCCTCGTGCGTGACGACGGACATGGCGTGCACGACGGCGACGTGCGAGGGGTGGATGACGGTCTTGCCCTGCAGGCCGTTGACCTGGTCCAGGACGAGCTCGCGGACGAGGCCGTCGAGGTCGTCGGCGATGAGCTGCTCGCGCAGCTCCTCGGCGCCCTCGGCGAAGGGGCTCGCCGCCAGCGACGTGCGGAAGACGCGCTCCCCGGAGCTGAAGTGCTCCCAGACCGGCGCGGTGATGGGGTACCCGCTGCCGTCGGCGCGCCCGAGGACGTTGATGACGTCGCCGAGGACGTCGGCGACGACGCGCACGTCCCAGACGGTCGACCCGCGCGGGCGCCGCAGCCCGTAGGCCGACGACAGGTCCGTCGCGCCGGTCCGGACGGCGAGGACGACGTCGCGGTGGGCGTCGAGCACCGCGCGGATGCGGAAGAGGGCCTCGTGCCGGGTGTCGAGGTGCGCGACGTCCCGGCTCTCCAGGACGGGCATCGCCCACAGCCGGCGCCCCGCGCGCTCGGAGGCCGTCGCGACGGCCTCGAGCCACTCCGTGGGGTCGGGTTGCCCGGCGCCGCCGAACTTGGGGACGACGAAGCCGAGCAGGCAGTCCAGCCCGACGCCGGCGCGGTCGACGACGTCGAGGAGCTGACGGGGCGTGCGGGCGCGCAGGAAGAGCATGAGCGGCTGCCCGTCCGCCCACTCCGGGGTGCGGGCCAGTCCGGCCAGCTCCCGCACGAGGATCTCCTCGGCCTGGGCGACCTTGTCGTCCGGGACGGAGTCCTCCAGGCAGGCCACGGCCGACAGGACCCCCCGGCGCGCGAGCTGCAGGAGGTCACCGGCGAGCCGTTCGCGGGTCGCCGGGCAGTACAGCGTCGCGCCGAGGGTGACGGCGAGCTCGTCCCGGCCGGCCGTGACGTCGACCGGCTGCGGCGGGTGCAGGAACAACCGCTGCGTCTGCTCCCCGTCGAGGGTGGCGAAGTGGCGCACGCCGTGGCTCAGAGGTGGGACGCGACGGCGTCGCGCAGTTCGCGGACGTGCCGGCCCTCGGCCGGGGCGCCGATGGCGGTCATGGCCCAGCCCGAACCCTCGCGCGTCAGCTTGGCCATGACGAGCGCGGTGTGCGGACCGGCCTCGGACAGTTCGTAGCGCGCCAGCTCGACCTCGGTGGGGCCGGCCGCGTCGACGAGGCGGCACACCGCGTTCTGCACCTGGCGGAAGTTCTGGCCCGTGAAGCTGGAGACGGTGAACACGAGGGTCTGCACGGCGGCGGGCACGGCCGGCAGGTCGAGGTGGACCACCTCGTCGTCGCCGTCGCCCTCTCCCGTGAGGTTGTCGCCGCTGTGGACGACCGACCCGTCCTTGCTGCGCAGGTGCTGGAACCACACCTCGTCGACGAGCTTGCCGCGGCCGTCGAAGAGCAGGACGCTCGCGTCGAGGTCGACGTCGACGGACTTCTTGCGGAACAGGCCCTTCGCCACGGCGTCCCAGCCCAGGCCCATGAAGACGCGGGTGAGCGCGCCGCCGCCGGACTTGGTCAGCGACAGCGTCTGACCCTTGGTGAGGCTGACGGCCATGGTGGTTCCTCCGGTGCTTCGGGGTGGTTCGGGGGTCGTGCGGGTCGGTCCGGCTCGTTCCGGGTCGTTCCGGGTCAGGACGGGCGGGGCACGGTGCCCTCGGCGTTCCAGTCGAGGTCGTCGAAACCGTAGGCCAGCGCGACCTCGCGCGTGGTGCCCGCGAAGAACTCGTTCTCACGGCGCAGGACGAGGTCGCCGGCCACGTCGTGGATGGAGGCCAGGGCGCACGTCCGGGCTCCGGCGGGAGCGTCCTGCGCCCACAGCTGGACCGTGCCGGCGCCGCGACGGGTGATCGTCAGGCGCGGCGCCAGCGCCCCCCAGTCGGGCGCCGTGGGTCCCTGCGCGTACACGTAGAAGACCATCCGGCGCAGCAGGTCCAGGTGCGCGGCGTCGGCGAGGACCTCCTCGCCGGCCTGTTCGCTGCGCGCCCCCAGGCGCAGGACCTGCCGTGCGCCGAACCCGGGGGCCGCGAGCAGTTCACCCAGGGACTGCAACGCACCCGAGTGACGGTCGCGCGTCTCCCAGAAGCACCCCAGGTGGACGTCGGACGAACGGTGCAACCCCGTGGACGTGACCTGCTGCTCCCACTGCAACGTGAAGCGAAGGGCACCCGAGCCCCGCTCGGCGGCCGGGACCGTGAGGCTCGGGCGTTCGTCGTCGAGGACGACGCGGCGTTCGCTGGCCCGGGCCTGGCCCACGACGGCGTCCGGCGGCGGGGCCACGGGCCGGGGTTGGGGCCGGGGTTCGGGCCGGGGTTCGGGCCGGGGTTCGGGCCGGGGTTCGGGCCGGGGTTCGGGCCGGGGTTCGGGGCGCGGAACCGGCGCCGGACGGGGTGCGACCGCCGGCGTGGGGGCGGGGGTCGGGCGGCGGGTGGGGTTCAGGTGGTCGGCGAAGGTGCGCGTGCTCCGCCGCGGAACGGGATGCCCGAGGAAGTTGTGCACCGCCTCGTCCGGCCGCCCGTGCGTCCCGCCCACCGTGCCTCCTGGTCCCGCTCCGCCGTCCTCCCCCGCTCCCGCGCCCAACCGTTCTCAGCCGGCCTGTGCGGTCGCCTCGGTCTCGACGTGCGCGGCCTCGGGGTGGGCCCGGTTGTACCGGATGGAGCTGATGAGCGAGGCCACGATGAAGGCCAGGCCGATGAGGCCGGTGACGACCTCGGGGATGTGGATCTCGATGCTCAGCAGCAGGATCGTCGCCAGCGCACCGATCGCCCACAGGGCACCGTTCTCGAGGTAGGGGTACTGCGCGAGCGTCCCCTCCTCGACGAGGTGGACCGTCATGGACCGGATGTACATGGCACCGACGCCCAGGCCGATGGCGATGATGACCGGGTCGGACGTGATGGCGAACGCGCCGATGACGCCGTCGAAGGAGAACGACGCGTCGAGGACCTCGAGGTAGAGGAAGAGGAAGAACGCCGCCTTGCCGGTGGCCTTCGCCGCACCGCTCGGACCCCGGCGGCCCTCAGCCGGCTCGGACCCCGCGTCGGCCCCGTCGGGGTGCTCGCCGTGGTCGAGGTGCTCCTCGACGTTGAACAGCTCACCGAGGCCGTTGACCAGCAGGTACGTGACGACGCCCGCGAGGCCGGAGGCCAGGACGGTGCGGCCGTGGTCGGTGGCGAAGGTCTCGGCGACGACGAGCAGGACGGCACCGGCGACGATGACCTGGACGTACTCGAGCTTGCCGACCTTCTCCAGGACGCGCTCGACCGGCCCGAGCCAGTGGTGCTCCTTCTCCCCGAAGATGAAGTTCAGGAAGAGCATCAGCAGGAACATCCCGCCGAAGGAGGCGATCGTGGGGTGCGCCTGGTTCAGCTCGTACCCGTAGGTGCCCGGGTCGTCGGGGTTCCCGCCGCGCAGCGCGAGCTGCACGACCTCGATCGGCCCCAGTCCCGCGGTGACGCTGACGAGGACGATCGGGAAGACGAGCCGCATGCCGAAGACGGCGATGATGATGCCGACGGACAGGAAGATCTTCCGCCAGAAGTCGCTCATCCGTTCCAGGATGGTGGCGTTCACGACGGCGTTGTCGAAGGACAGGCTGATCTCGAGGACCGAGAGGATCAGCACGAGAGCGATGGCCTGGAAGACCCCCAGGTGGGCCGAGAGGCCGTACAGGGCGGCGAGCACGAGGCCCACGGCCGTCACGACGAACGACCAGCGGTAGGTCTTGAGGATCACCAGTCAGCTTCCTGTTCGAGCGGAGCCCCACGGGCAGGGCCGGACGCGACAGGCTCTCACGAGCCGCTCACAGCGCGCACACCAGAGCACCGCGCGTCCCGGGCGGGACGCGCGGTGCCACGGAGGGTCCTCAGACGCTGACGCCGAAGTCCGACGCGATGCCGCGCAGGCCGTTCGCGTAGCCCTGGCCGACGGCGCGGAACTTCCAGTCGCTGCCGTTGCGGTACAGCTCGCCGAAGACCATCGCGGTCTCGGTGGAGGCGTCCTCGGACAGGTCGTAGCGCGCGACCTCGGTGCCACCCTCGGCGTTCACGACGCGCACGTAGGCGTTGCGGACCTGGCCGAAGGACTGCTTGCGGGTGTCCGCGTCGTAGATCGCGACGGTGAAGACGATCTTCTCGATCTCGGCCGGCACGGTCGCGAGGTTGACGTTGATCGCCTCGTCGTCGCCGTCGCCCTCACCGGTGCGGTTGTCACCGGTGTGCTCGACGGAGCCCTCCGGGGACTTCAGCTGGTTGAAGAAGACGAAGAAGCCGTCGTTGGGGACCTTGCCGTTCGCGCCGACCATGATGGCCTGCGCGTCGAGGTCGAACTCCGAGCCCGTGAAGGAGTTCGCGTCCCAGCCGAGCCCGACGACCGCCTTGGTCATGCCCGGCGCTTCCTTGGACAGGGAGACGTTGCCGCCCTTGCTGAGGCTGACGCCCATGGTGTGTCGCTCCTTCTGCGAGTAGTGCTGACGGTGGGCCAACGATCACCGGCCCCGGGAAGTGCCCGTTCTAGTCGCGCGATCCGCCGAACAGACCACCGATCGCGCCGAGCCCCTGCTGGTCGGGCTTGGTGCTGTTCTTGACGAGGGCCTTGGCGAACGCCTCGATGGTCACGGACTGCAGGATGACGCGACCGTTGCCGCGCAACGTGGCGAGGGTCAGGCCCTCACCGCCGAAGACGGCGCTCATGATCCCCTGCCGGTTGAGCCGGCCGACGGTCTCGACGCCGTAGGTGATCCGGTCGTCCCACGCGACGATGCAGCCGGTGTCGACGCGGATCGTGCCGCCGTAGTCGGCGGGATTGATGTCGATGAAGTCCCCGGCCCCGGCGATGAGCAGCGAGCCCCGGCCGGTGAACTTCTCGAGGATGAACCCCTCCCCGCCCATGGCGCCCTGCCCGAGCCCGGAGAAGGCGATGTCGAAGTGGACGCCGGCCTCGGCGGCCACGAACGCGTCCTTCTCGGCGAACCAGGTCGTCGACCCGTCGAGTTCGAGGTGGCGCATCTCGCCGGGCAGGACGCCCGCCAGACCCAGCAGACCGTCCCCGCCGGGGGTGTGGAAGTGCTGGAAGGCGAAGGACTCCCCCGCCAGCATCCGCTTGCCCGCGTTGGCCGCACCGCGCAGGAGGCCGCCGAAGCCGCCCCCTCCGGAGTCCTTGCCGTGCGGGTCGCTGGGCGCCGACAGCTTCGTCTCCATGACGACGTCGCCGGAGGAGAAGAGGAACTTGCCGGCCTCGCAGTACGCGGTCTGGCCGGGGCGCAGGGTCACCACGGCCATCTGGGTGGTGGAACCCACGAGCTGGACGTCGAGCGTCATGATCCCTTCCTACCGCACCGGCCGGTGCCCGTGCGGATCACCGCGGAGGTCCCGGTCACCTACAGGTCCAGGTCGCTGCTGCGGAACTTCGTCTCCAGGAAGCGGCTCTGCTGCCGCTGCCGGTCGACGTCGGCGGCCAGGACGGCCTCGCGCAGCCGCCGGCACCCCTCGACGAGCAGCAGCAGCTGGTTGCGCAGCTCGTCCGCGGGCGTCAGCCCCCGGCCGTCGCGGTGCCCGCGGGCGACGTCGTCGGGGAGGGAGAGGAAGTCGTCGACGGTCCGCGGAAGGTGCTCGACGGCGAGGGTCTCGAGGTCGTGCCGCACCTGCGGGTCCGCCCCGCGCTCGGCGATCCGGTGCAGCAGCGGGTCGAGGAGGTCGGCGACCTCGTGGACGAGGGCCCGCTCACCGGGGGCCAGGCGACCGCTGCCGTCCACCCGGACGACGGTGGCCCGCAGCGCGGCGCTCGCGCTGCCGTGTCCCGTCGCAGGTCCGGGTGCTGTCACCGGTGCGGACACGCCGCCCGCCGGGCCCCCGGCGGGCGGGGGGAGCGCCAGGACGACCTGGCCGGAGCGCAGGGCCCGGCGGTAGTGCCGTCGCAGCCGGCGGCGACGCCTGGCCTGGTTGTCGTGCGCGACCTCGAGGGCCAGCCAGGCCCACATGGCGAGGAACCCGATCCACCACAGACCGTGCGGACCGAGGGTGGCGTAGAGCGTGATCCAGCCGCCGAGGCCGACCCACCGCACGAGCTGGAAGACCGGGTCCGGGACGAACCCCAGGACCGGGAGGTCCGTGCCGAGCCGGGGTTCGAGCTGCTCGGGACCCACCACCTCCGCCGTCCCGGGTGCGGGTCGGTCCGGGGGCGACGGACGCGGGGAACGCTCCGCCGACCCACCCGGCTTGCCCAGCTCGACGCCCACGACCTGCTCACAGGTCCAGGTCGCTGCGGCGGAACTTGGCCTCGAGGAACCGGCTCTGCTGCTGCTGGCGGTCGACGTCGCGGGACAGGACGGCCTCCCGCAGCTGCTTGCAGCCCTCGACGAGCAGCAGCAGCTGGCTGCGGAGCTCGTCGGCCGGGGTCGTGCCCGTCGACGTCCGGTGCTCGTGCGCGTAGTCGTCGGGCAGGACGAGGTAGTCGTCGACCGTGCGGGGCAGGTGCTCCCCCGCGAGGGTCTCGAGGTCGTGGCGGACCTGCGGGTCGGCGTCGCGGGTCCGCAGCTGCGCCAGCAGCGGGCGCAGCAACCGGTCGACCTCGCGCACCAGCTCGACGGCGTCGGCGTCCATCCGGCCACCGGAGGTCTCGGCCCGGACGACGGCGCCGGCGAGCGCACGTTCGGCCGCGGACAAGGAGTCGGACAGGACCGGGGTCGCGGCCGTCGCGGGCGATTCGACGGCCGGGGGCCGGTGGCGCTCGGCGCGCAGCCGGTGACGTTCGAGGCGGCGGGCGCGCAGGGCCTCGCGGTTGGCACCCGCCCAGGGCAAGCCCTCCTTGGCGACGTAACCGAAGACGGCTCCCTGCATCAACAGCATGATCAGACCGATGTACCAGAACGTCCCCGACGAGAAGGCGACGATCCAGCCCGCCGTCCACGCCCCGGTGAACAGCCTCATGGCGTGCGGACTGGGTCCGCGGCGGCCGTCCTCCGCGTCCGGGACCGCGGGCTCGCGCTTCTCGTAGGGGGCGGGCGGGGGCGTCGTACGCGCGATCGTGCCGTCGGTCCGCACCTGAGGAGCGGGCGACGGAGCCTGCCCCGTCCCCTGCGGGCGCTCGCCGCCGCCACCCTTGCCCAGTTCGACTCCCACCGGTCCGACTCCCCCTCCGATCCCTACAGGTCCAGGTCGCTGCGACGGAACTTCGCGTCGAGGAACCGGCCCTGCACGGCGAGCTTGCGGGCGTCCTGGTCGTACACCGCGCGCTGCAGGTCCTTCGCCCCGTCCACCAGCAGTCGCAGCTGTGCGACGAGTTCCTCGGCCGGCGTGTGCCCGCCGGGGCCGCGGTTGGTCAGCGCGTACTCCTCGGGCAGGTCGAGGTAGTGCTCGAGGGCGCCGGGCAGGTACTCGGTGACGATGGCCTCGAGGTTGTGCAGCTCCTCGACGTCCGCGCCGCGCTTGGCGACGTGGGCGAGCAGGGGCTTCAGGACGTCCTCCACCTCGCGCACGGCCGGGACGGCGCCGTCGGGCAGCCGGCCCCCGTTGCGGTTGGCGGTGCGGACGACGTCGCGCAACCGGTCCTGCAGCGCGACCACGGGGTCAGCGGGCGCGGCGGGTTCCACCGGTGCCGGCGCGGGGGCCGGGGCGAGCTCCTCCCCCGTGAACGCCGCCTTGAGCCGCAACCACGTCGAGTTCGCCATGACCGAGTGCACCAGTCCCAGACCCCAGGTGCCCGCGAGCAGCAGCCCGCCGAGCACGTACCACAGGAACGCCCCCCTGGAGAGGAGCGCGAACGCGGCCCCGTTGGCCGCGAAGTACGCCAGGGCGGACAGCACCCACACCGGCCGTCGTCCGCGCAACCCCATGTAGAGGAACGACAGCCACTGCAGGCCGACCGCCGGGACGGCGAGCCACCACGAGTTCGCCGCGCGCCACGTGCGGCTGCGCAACCGGCGGGAGACCACCTCGGGCGGGGCGACGGCGCGCGAGGACCCACCCCGGCGACCGCCGCGCCCACCTCGAGGGACGACCCGACCCTCGACGACCGCCCGCCGCAGGGCACGGGACGGGCGCTGGTCCGTCTCCCCGCGGGGCGGGGCCGTCGAACTCACCGGGGACCTTCCAGCGCCGGGCCGGGGCCCTCTTCCCCGTTGCGGGCCCGTTCCAGGTAGGACCGGGAACGGTGCACCTGACCCTCGAGCGCGTCGACGGTGCTGGCCATGCTGACGACGGCCTGCTGCTTGAAGGTGTCGATGGCGTCCATCGTCGCGAACACGTTGTCGAAGGCCTTCTGCAACGTGGCCACGTCCACCATGGCCGTGGACGCCTGCTGGTGGATCTGGCCCGTCTGCTGCTTGAGCATCTCCGAGGTCGACAGGATCATCTGGTTCGTCGTCGTGTTGAGGGCGTTGATCTGGTCCAGGACGAGCTTCTGGTTGGCCAGCGCCTGCGCCACGATGACAGCGGTGCGCAACGCCGCGACCGTCGTCGTCTGCGCCCGGTCGACACCCTTGATGAGTTCGATGTTGTTCTTGCGCACCAGGTCCAGCGCCAGGTACCCCTGGACGCTGACGGCCAGCTGGGTCAGCAGGTCCTGGTGGCGCTGCCGGATCGGGAACAACGCGTCCGACGTCAGCGCGTCGGCGGCCTGCGGGCTGCTCACGCGCAGTTCGTCGATCTTGGCGACGGTCGCCGCGTCGAGGGCCTTGGCCAACGTGGCGTACTCCGTGAGCCGGCCCATCGTCGTCCAGAGGTTCTGCTTCTCGGACTCGATCGAGGCGTTGTCCTTGCGCAGTTCGTCCTGGCCGCTCGCGAGCGACTTGATGATGGCGTCGAGCTGGGACTGGGCGTCCTGGTAGCGCTCGAAGTAGCGCTGGATCTTGTTCCCGAAGGGGATGATCCCGAGCAGCTTCTTGGCACCCTTGAGGTCGGCGCGGCCGGGGTCGAGGTCGGTGACCGTCTGCCGCAGTTCGAGCAGGGTGTTAGCGACCTTCACCTGGGCGTCCGCCCCGGGGCCGGACGCCTTCTGCCCCTTGGCTCCCGCCAGGCTGGACTGCGGCCGTTCGAGCATCCGGTTGGAGACCTGCGCGGAGGCGCGGACCTCCTGCTCCCCCATGCGCGTGATGTCGTCCACCTTCTTCTGGAAGGCGGGGCTGCGGGGGTCCTGCGCGGCGAGGTCGGCGACGAACGCCTGGGCCTTGCGGTTCAGCTCGACCTTCGTCGCCTCGTCGAGCGGGATCATCCCCTCGGCGGTGTCGTCGGCGACGACCGGCACGGGCGCGGGCGGGGTCAGCTGCAGGTCCGAGGTCGCCGCGGCGGGCGCGCTCGCCCCGGCCGGCGGACTCAACGGCTTGCTCAGGTCCAGCGACTCCGACATCAGGCGGTTCCCCTCGTCCTCGATCTGCGTGCCACCCGCGCCGTTCCCGGCGTGGACCGATCCTAGGTCGGTCCCCGCCGACGGTGCCGCGGGCGTCGTCCGATCCTCGCCGAGCCGGCGCCGGCGGGCATCCACCCCTCGGTGGAGGTGTCGTGACGCCCCGTACGCCGGACGTCGCGGTCCTCAGGGGAACGTGCGGGTCGTCCCGGGGGTGCCCTCAGGGAAGACCCCGAGGGCACCCACCGGTCACCAGTCGTCCTCCTCGCGGTCGCGCCGCTCGTTCTCCTCGGTCCGCGCGCGCGCCGTGTCGAGCGCCTGCTGCGCCTCCTCGCGCGTGGCGTAGGGCCCCAGCAGGTCCTTCTGCTGACCCTTGTGCTCCAGCTCCTGCACCTGACCGGTGCTCGTGTCGTAGAACCACTGCGTGCTCATGGGCGCAATCCTGGCGCGTCCCGCGCCCGCCCGCGCCCCGGCTCCGGTGCCCCGACCGGGACCTAGACTCGGCCTCCATGAGCACCGGGACCTCCACCGCACCGCTGGGCACCCTCGAGCCCGGCACGATCTCCCCCCGCCGGCCGGTCCCCGCGAGCATCGCCCGTCCCGAGTACGTCGACCGCCCGGCGCCCGCGCCGTACACGGGGTCGCACGTCATCGACCCCGAGGGCGTCGAGCGCATCCGCAGGTCCTCGAAGCTCGCGGCGCAGGCGATGGCCCTCGTCGGTGAGCACGTCGTGCCGGGGACGACGACCGACGAACTGGACCGCATCGGCCACGAGTTCCTCTGCGACCACGGCGCCTACCCCTCGACGCTCGGGTACCGCGGGTTCCCGAAGTCCTTGTGCAGCAGCCTCAACGAGGTCATCTGCCACGGCATCCCGGACACGACGGTGCTGGCCGACGGCGACATCGTCAACATCGACATCACGGCCTACCTCGACGGCATGCACGGCGACACCAACGCCACGTTCCTCTGCGGCGACGTCGACGAGGAGTCGCGGCTGCTGGTGGAGCGGACCCACGAGGCGACGGTGCGCGCCATCAAGGCCGTCGCCCCCGGACGTGCGATCAACGTCGTCGGCCGGGTCATCGAGAAGTACGCGGCCCGCTTCGGGTACGGCGTCGTGCGCGACTTCACCGGGCACGGCGTCGGGCCGGCGTTCCACTCCGGTCTCGTCGTCCCCCACTACGACGCGGCCCCGCAGCACGCCACCGTCATGGAACCGGGGATGGTGTTCACCATCGAGCCGATGCTGACGCTCGGCACCCACGAGTGGGACATGTGGGAGGACGGCTGGACGGTCGTCACGAAGGACCGCCGCCGGACCGCGCAGTTCGAGCACACGATCGTCGTGACGGACAGCGGCGCGGAGATCCTCACCCTCCCGTAGGTCCTGGCGCGGGTCCTCCCCCGGTCGGACCCGGCCCGGGCCGAGATCCCCCTCGGGGTGCGGGACACGGCGGGCTGCTCCAGCGTTGACTCCTCGTACGGCACCCCGCCGCTCGACCCACGAGGAGGACCCCGTGAGCACCCCCGTCCTGTCCCGCCCGACCCACGGCAAGCTGATCGCCGGCGTGTGCGCCGGCCTGGCCCGGCGCTTCGGGTTGTCCCCCAACGTGGTGCGCCTGCTGTTCCTTGTCTCGTGCCTGCTGCCGGGGCCGCAGTTCATCGTCTACGTGGTGCTGTGGATCGTGCTGCCGAAGGACACCGGGGGCTACGGCCGGTGAGCCGCGTGGCCGCGGGGCGCTGCTCGCCCTAGGCTCCGGACTCGTGAGCGAGACCGAGCAGAGCAGCACCCCGCAGGCCCGCCCCGACGCCGTCGGCGGGCGCACCTCCGGCCGGGCGACCGGTCTGGGCGTCGACATCGGCGGTTCGGGCATCAAGGCCGCCCCGGTCGACCTGGCCGAGGGTGCGTTCGCCGCCGACCGCGTCCGCCAGGAGACGCCGCAGCCGTCCACGCCCGCCGCCGTCGCCCCCGTCGTGGCCGACGTCCTGTCGGGTTTCGACGTCCCGTCGGACACTCCGGTGGGGATCACGTTCCCCGCGGTCATCCAGCACGGCATCGCGCGCACGGCGGCCAACGTCGACCCGTCGTGGATCGGGACCGACGCCGGAACCCTGTTCTCCGAGACGCTGGGGCGCAAGGTCCTCGTCGTCAACGACGCGGACGCCGCGGGGTACGCCGAGGTCACGTTCGGCGCCGGCAAGGGCGTGCGCGGGGTCGTCCTCGTCACGACGCTGGGCACGGGCATCGGCAGCGCCCTGTTCGTCGACGGCCGGCTCGTGCCGAACACCGAACTCGGCCACCTGGAGATCGACGGCCACGACGCCGAGAAGAAGGCCGCGGACTCTGCCCGCGAACGCCACGACCTGTCGTGGTCGCAGTGGGCCAAGCGCCTGCAGCGCTACTACTCCCACGTCGAGGACCTGTTGTGGCCGGACCTCATCGTCGTCGGTGGCGGGGTGAGCAAGAAGCACGAGAAGTTCCTGCCGCACCTGGACCTGCGGGCTCCCATCGTGCCCGCTCAGCTGCGCAACGACGCCGGCATCATCGGCGCGGCGATGCTGGCGGCCGAACTCCAGGACTGACCCGGGGGGTCGCGCGTCCAACGTTGGAACGGGTGCTTCCGGTGGTGACCCGGTCGCACTAGGGTCGCCCCATGACTGACGCGACGCCGCGGCTGACGTTCGGACTCTTCCTCCCACAGGGCTGGAAGCACGACCTCGTCCAGGTGGACCCGGTCGACCACTGGAGCGTGATGAGCGGCCTGGCCCGCCACGCCGACGAGGGCGACGTCTGGGACTCGATCTGGGTCTACGACCACTTCCACACGGTTCCCGAACCCACCGACCAGGCCACCCACGAGGCCTGGTCGCTCATGGCCGCCTTCGCCGCCTCCACGCGGCGGATCCGGTTGGGGCAGATGTGCTCCTGCATGAGCTACCGCAACCCCGCCTACCTCGCCAAGGTCGCGACGACCGTCGACGTGATCTCCGGCGGCCGCCTCAACATGGGGATCGGCGCCGGCTGGTACGAGCACGAGTGGCTCGCCTACGGCTACGGGTTCCCCTCCGCCGGGGAACGTCTCGCCCGCCTCGACGAGGGCGTGCAGATCATGCGCCAGCTGTGGAGCGAGGGCGTCTCGACGTTCGAGGGCAAGCACTACCAGACGGCCGGTGCGATCAACCGTCCCCTGCCCGTGCAGGCCGGCGGGATCCCGCTGTGGATCGCGGGCGGCGGGGAGCGCAAGACACTGAAGACGGCCGCGAAGTACGCCACCCACACGAACTTCGACGGATCGCTCGAGACGTTCGCGCACAAGTCCGAGGTGCTGCGCGGGCACTGCGAGGACGTCGGGCGCGACTTCGCGAGCATCACCCGGACCGCCGACTACAACGTGGCCATCGGCCGGGACGAGAAGGAGGTCGCGGACCGCATCGCGGCCCGCAAGGCGTCCCTGGAGCAGTACGTCAGCGCGGAGGCCGCCGAACGCGAGGTGGGGAACTTCTCCTCCTCGGCGGTGGGCGTCGGCACCCCGGAGCAGATCGTCGAGAAGCTCAAGCCGCTGCTGGCCGCCGGCCTGGGGCACGCGAACTTCTACTTCCCCGAACTCGCGACTGACACCTCGGGGCTGGAACTGTTCGAGCGCGAGGTCGTGCCCGCGCTCCTCGCGGGCTGAGCACTCCACTCCCCGCGCTGAGCCTTCAGCGCGGGGAGACCGCCTGCGCCGCAGCGACGGCCCGCAGGACCCCGGCGAACGCCACGGCGGCCCCGGCGAGCAGGGCCCCCGACAAGACGAGCAGGGCGGCGACCGTCGAGGCGGCCGCGTCGTCCGGCAGCCTGGAGGCGGCGTTCATCGCGGCCCCGCCGGAGAGCCACAGCCCCCACCACACCCGCAGGTGCGGGGCGGGGACGTTCCGGGCCCGGTCGCGGCACGCGACCCAGACGTCGTGGACGAGCTGGTAAGGGACGAACAACAGCGCCACGGGGACGATCCACCCGAACCACGCCCACGCCGGGTTCCGGCGCTGGACCGCGTACGGGGCGAGGCGGACGGCGTTGCGGCGCACCCGGCCCAGCCACAGGGCGACCACGACCCAGTTCGCCAGCAGCAGCCCGAAGGTCGCCAGGGACCCCAGACCGCTGAGGAGGGCCGCGACGGGACTGCGGTCGGCCGCGACGGTGACGAGCCCGGTGAGGAGCACCGTCCCGGCCACCACACCCGCGAGCGCGGTGGCGGCGGTGCCCAGCCCCGCCGCGGGTTCCAGGGCCACCGGCGTGGGACCGCCCGGCGCCGGCGGCCACGCCGCGGGTGCCGGCGGGACGGTCTGCGGTCCGCCGAACCTCGGTGCGAGAGGGCCGGCGGCGACCTGGGAGGAGGCGCCGAACTCCCCTGCGGGCGGCGCGAAGAACGGGAGGTCCCCGGTTCGCGGCGCAGCGCCGCTCCCGAACTGCCGGTCGTCCACCACGGTCCTCCTCCTCGGCGGCCCTCGTGGCCCCGTGCACCCACTGTGCAGACGCCGTGACGCCCAGGACCCGGACGACGTCTCCGCGCCACCCGTTCAGCCCGCCGCACCACCCGCGTGGAGGCTCGCGGCAGACTGGGCCCGTGGGTGGTCCGGACGTGTGCGCCTTCTGCGGTGCCGGTGGTGAGGAGGCGCAGGTCGTCGTCAGCGAGCGCCTCGGCGTCGAGGTCGCCGTGTGCGCCGCGTGCCGGGAGAAGTTCGCGCCCCGCCCGGCGGTCCGACCGGCGGCCGTGCCCGTGGAGGGCGGCGACCTGCCGCCCACGCTCGGCCAGCAGACGTCGGCCGTCCTGGAGCACGTGCGCCGCCTGCAGCGGCGCGCGGAGCAGCGGCCGTACACCGAGGAGGACTGCCGCCACTGCGGCCACCTCGTGCACCGCTACCCCGGCGCCGACGGGGACACCGTGCGGTTGGCCAAGGAGCCGGTGCTCGCGCAGAGCGTGCCCGCCGCCGACCGGTGGGAGGTGCGCGACGGCCGCGCCGTGCCCGCGCCGGACGAGGTCGACGAGGACGCCCTCGGCGCCCGCGTCCTGCACGACGTCGTGTGCCCCGCCCACCCCGTCCCGGACAACCCGCGGCTGGCCCGGTTGTGGCACGAGCACCTGCGACCGCCCGCCGGCGAGGTCTGAGCGGGGTTCCGCCGCACACGACGTGCAGGAACGCTGCGCCAAGGAGGGGACGAGCCGGCCTGTAAGCCGGATCCTGTACCGCCGTTGCCGGCGGTGGCGACCATCCCTCTAGGACGTGCGTTGCCGCACGCCTCAAGCGACCTACCCGGCAGCTCGGGCGGGCCGCCCTCGAACGCTGCCTGTCTGGTCTTGCTCCGGGTGGGGTTTGCCGAGCCGCGCTGGTCACCCAGCGCGCTGGTGGTCTCTTGCACCACCGTTTCACCCTTACCGCCCCGATCGCTCGGGGAGGCGGTTTCCTTTCTGTGGCACTGTCCCGCGGCTCACGCCGGGTGGGCGTTACCCACCACCCTGCCCTGTGGAGTCCGGACTTTCCTCGGCGACCGGGCGAACCCGGTCGACGCGGCCGCCCGGCCGACTCGTCCGGCGCCAGCCTAGGCCATCCGGAAGCGCCGCGGTGCCGCCCAGGCCCTAGGCTCCCCCCTCGTGCTCGTGCTGCTCCCGCCGTCGGAGACCAAGTGGGCGGGACCGCGTCGCGGCGCCCCGGTCCGCCTCGACGCCCTCTCCCACCCCGAGCTGACGGCGGCGCGCGAGCAGGTGCTCGACGCGCTCGTCGAGGTCTCCGCGCGGCCGGACGCCACGGAGCTGCTGGGGGCGGGCGCGAGCCTGGCGGACGTCGTCGCCGCGAACACGACCCTGCGCTCCCGCCCGGCCGCGAGGGCGTCGCAGGTCTACACCGGCGTCCTCTACGACGCGCTCGACCTGGCGTCCCTGCCCGCGAGCGCCGCGCGGCGCGTGCTCGTGGTCTCGGCGCTGTGGGGTGTCCTGCAGCCGCGCGACCGCGTGCCGGGCTACCGGCTGTCGATGGGCACGTCCCTGCCGGGGACCGGACCGCTCGCGGCGTTCTGGCGCCGGCACCTCACCGAGGTGCTCCGGCCGTCGGGGGTCGTCGTGGACTGCCGCTCCAGCACCTACGCCGCGGCCTGGGTCCCGGACGCCGCCACCGCGGCCCGCACGGTCGCCGTGCGTGTCCTGTCGGGCGGCAAGGTCGTGTCGCACAACGCCAAGCACACGCGGGGGCTCGTCGCCCGCGCCCTCCTCGAGCGCGGCGGCCGGCCTCCGAAGGACCCCGCCGCCCTGCTCGCGGTCGTGTCGGAACGCTTCGACGCGAAGCTGCTGGAACCCGCGCGCCGCGGGGCCTCCTGGACGCTGGAAGTCGAGGCGGCCTGACGTGTGGTGGGTGTGCGGGATCGCCGGGGTCGTCGTCGTCGTCACGGGTCTGCTGGGCCGCGACGACATCGCCGAGGTGGCCGGGCGCGCCGGGCCCGTCCTGGCCTTCCTCCTCGCGGTGACGGTCGTCGCCGAGCTGGCCGACGCGGCCGGGGTCTTCGACGCCGCCGCCCGGCTGGCCGCGCGGATCGGCCGGGGCCGGACGTGGCTGCTGTGGCTCCTGGTCGTCGTCCTCGGGACCCTGTCGACCGTCGTCCTGTCGCTGGACACCACGGCCGTGCTGCTCACACCCGTCGTGCTGGCGCTCGCGTCGCAGCTCAAGCTCGACCCCCTGCCGTTCGCGGTGACGACGGTGTGGCTGGCGAACACGGCGTCCCTGCTGCTGCCGGTGTCGAACCTGACGAACCTCATCGGCCTGAGCACGATGGAGGAGTTCGGGGTCCGCGGGACGGCCGGGTTCACGTCGCTGTCGTGGGCCCCGTTCCTGGCCGGGCTGCTGGGCGCGGTGCTCGTCCTCGGCCTGACCTACCGGCGCCGGCTGCGCGGGAACTACGACGAGCCGCCACCGGCCCCCGACCGTGACCCGGTGCTCTTCCGGACGTCCGCGGTGGTCTGCCTGCTCCTCGCCCCGGCCTTCGTCAGCGGGATCACCCCGGCGATCCCCGCGGGGGTGGCGGCGGTCGTGCTCGTCGCGGTCTTCGCCGTGCGCCGGCGCGAGGCGCTGTCGGTGAAGCTGCTGCCGTGGCAGACGGTCGTGCTCGTCAGCGGCCTCTTCCTCGTCGTCGAGGCGGCCCAGGTGCACGGTCTGGAGGACCTCCTGCGCCCGCTGGCCGGCCGCGGCGAGGGGTTCACCGACCACCTGCAGCTCGCGGGGACGGCGGCCCTGACAGCGAACGTCGCCGACAACCTGCCCGCCTACCTGGCCGTGGAACCGTTGGCGGGCAGCGCGCACCGCCTCCTCGCCGTCCTCATCGGCGTGAACCTCGGGCCGCTCGTCACGCCCTGGGCGTCGCTGGCGACGCTGCTGTGGCTGGACCGCTGCAAGGCGCGCGGGGTGACGATCTCGCTGCCCCGCTTCGCCCTGCTCGGGCTCGTCGGCGCGACGGTCTGCGTGACGGGCGCGACGGCGGCCCTGCAGCTCACCCGCTGAGGTTCACAGCTCGCGGTGGTGCTCGTCGAAGGCGGCGCGCATCCCGACGAGGAAGCGCCGGACGACGTCCAGGTCGGCGTCGTCGAACGCGGCCATGACCTCGCTGCTGCGGCGGCCGAGGGGCCCGAAGAACTCCGTCGCGAGCTCCTGGCCGGGTTCGCCGTAGCGCAGGAACACCTTGCGGCGGTCGGTCTCGCTGCGGTCCCGGCGCAGGTGCCCCTTCTTCTCCAGGCGGTCCACGACACCCGTCGCCGCACCGGTCGTGAGGTTCAGCAGGCCGGCGAGCTCCCCCGCCGTCAGCGGGTCGTCGGCGCTCTCGCGGCGCATGACGTGGATGAGGGCCTGCAGGTCGGTCGGGTGCAGTCCGTGGCGTGCCGCGAAGACGTCGCCGATGCGCTGCGACGTCGCGGCGAGGTCGCGCAGTTCTTCGACGACGTCCTGCTCGAGACGGGCCCGGGGCGTGTCGCGGGGTCGGTACATGCTCATCGAGTTGAAATCCTACCGCTCGCACGCCAGACTTCTCAGTGACTGAGAGATCAACCGAAAGAGGTTCCCGTGCGACTCCTCACCGGCCGCGTCACGGCCTGGCTCGTGCTGCTCGCCGCCGTCGCCTTCGCCGGGCTCGTCAACGGCGTGGCCGGCTCGGCCCCCGAGGGCACCTCCGCCACGGGCGGACCCCCCGCCTCGGCCGAGTCGGTGCGCGCCGCGGCCCTCGCCGACCAGCTCCCCGACGACGGGCAGGGCGCCCTCCTCGTCGTCTACTCCCGCGACAGCGGGCTCACCGCCGATGACCTCGCCGCGGCCTCCCGCCTCGGCCGCCCGATCCCGAGCCAGGACGGCGAGGCGGCCCTCGTCACGGTGACGGTCCCGGTCGACGTCCCCCGCGAGGAGCTCGCTCAGACCGTCGCGGACCTGCGGGAGGAGTCCCGCCAGGACCTGCCCTCCGGACTGACGGTCCAGGTCACCGGCGGCCCCGCCTTCAGCGTGGACATCGCCGACTCCTTCTCCGGCGCCAACACGCGCCTGCTGCTCGTCACCGCCGGCGTCGTCGCGCTGCTGCTGCTCGTGACGTACCGCTCGCCCGTCCTGTGGCTCGTCCCGCTGGCCGTCGTCGGCATCGCCGACCAGGTGACGACGCGGCTGCTCGAACTCGTCGGACGCCTCACCGAGACCCCCGTCGACCCCTCCGCCACGGGCATCACGAGCGTCCTCGTCTTCGGCGCGGGCACGGACTACGCCCTGCTGCTCATCGCCCGGTACCGCGAGGAACTGCGCCGGGAACCGGACCGCCGCGCCGCCATGCGCGCTGCCCTGCGCGGGGCCGGACCGGCCATCGCGGCCAGCGCGGTCACCGTCGTCCTGGCCCTGCTGACGCTGCAGGCCGCCGTCCTGCCGAGCGACAAGACGATCGGGCGTGACGCCGCCATCGGGATCGTCGTCGCCCTGCTCTTCGGCCTGTTCGTCCTGCCGAGCGCCCTCGTCGTCTGCGGCCGCCGCCTCTTCTGGCCGTTCGTGCCGACGGTCGGGTCCACCGACACGACCCGCACGGGGGTCTGGGCACGCATCGCCGGCGCCGTCCTGGCCCGTCCGGTGCGCATCGTCGTCGGCTCCGTCGTCCTGCTCGGGATCCTCGGGGCCGGCCTGTCCGGCGCCTCCCTCGGGCTCTCGCAGACCCAGCAGTTCCGCGTCAGCGCCGAGTCCGTGGACGGATCGACCACCCTGTCCGAGCACTTCCCGGGCGCGGCCGCCGAACCCGCGCAGGTCCTCGTCCGCGGCGGGGACGTCTCCGCGGTGCAGACCGCCGCCGAGGGGGTCCGCGGCGTCGACGGCGTCAGCGTCGGTCGCAGCGCCGACGGCACCACCGAACTGCTGGCCCGCCTGGGGGCCGCGCCGGGCTCGGCCGCCAGCCGCGACACCGTCCGGGCCCTGCGCGAGGCGGTGCAGGCCGTCGCGCCGGGCACGCTCGTCGGCGGGACGGAGGCCGAGGCGCTCGACGTGCGGACGGCGACGGTGCGCGACCTGAAGGTCGTGACCCCGCTCATCGTGCTCGTCGTGCTCGTGGTGCTCGTCGTCCTGCTGCGCTCGATCGTGGCGCCGCTGCTGCTCGTCGCGACGGTGCTCGCGACGTACGTCGCCGCGCTCGGGGCGGCCTACCTGGTGTTCACGCAGGTGGCGGGCATCCCCGCCCTCGACACGCAGGTCCCGCTGCTCTCGCTGCTCTTCCTCGTGGCGCTGGGGGTGGACTACAACATCTTCCTCGTCACCCGGATCAGGGAGGAGACACCGGAGCACGGCACGCGGGAGGCCATCCGCGTGGGCGTCGCCGTCACCGGCGGGGTCATCACGAGCGCTGGCATCCTGCTGGCGGCCGTCTTCGCCGTCCTCGGCGTGCTGCCGCTCATCGTCCTCACCCAGATCGGGGTGGTCGTCGGCATCGGCGTCCTGCTGGACACCCTGCTCGTCCGCACGGTCCTCGTGCCGGCGCTGTTCGCGCTGCTGGGACACCGGGTCTGGTGGCCGAGCCGGCTGGACTCCCCGCGGGGCGGGGGCCGGCACCGGGGTCAGACGCGGTTGACGGCCAGCACCTCCGAGGAGCCGTCGGCGCGGTAGCGCAGGAGCGTGCGGGACCCGGGGTCGACGTGGATGCGGCGCTGCACCTGCGCCCCGACCCCCAGCACCGACCGCAGCAGGACGCGCAACGGATCGCCGTGCGTGACGAGGACGACCCGCTGCCCGGACCACCGGCGCAGCACCTCGTCGCGCGCGGCGAGCACGCGACGCTCCACCGTCCGCAGCGACTCGCCGCCGGGCGGCGCCGCCTCACCGGAGTCGTTCCAGACCGCGAACTCCCGCGGCCAGCGCTTGACCACCTCGGCCGACGTCAGGCCGTCCCAGTCGCCGAAGTCGGTCTCGTCCCACTGCGGGTCCACGACGACGCTCAGCCCGAGCCGGTCGGCGATGGTCTCGGCCGTCTGGCGGGAGCGGCGCATCGTGGAGGACAGGACGACGTCCGCGTCCCGCACCTCGCTGCACGCCGCGGCGGCCGCGGCCTCGGCCAGGCCGCGCTCGGACAGCCCCGGGTCGGCGCCGTAGCGGCCCGAGACGCGCCGCTGCTCGGTGAGCAACGTCGAACCGTGCCGCACGAGGACGATCGTCGTCGGCGGCCCGTCGGGGTCGACCGCCCGGGCGGCCGCGGACGGGGTGACGGGTTCGGCGGCCGCCGTCGCGCGCTGCCACTGCCGTCCGGCCGCCGCCGCGTCCATGGCCTCGTTCGCGAGCCGGTCGGCGTGGGAGTTCTGCGCGCGCGGGATCCAGCCGTAGTCGACGTGCGACCCCGCGAGCGACCGGGCCTCCTGCGCGAGGACGCGCATGTCGGCGTGCTTGACCTGCCAGCGCCCGGACATCTGCTCGACGACCAGTTTGGAGTCCATCCGCACCTCGACCCGGGCGTCGGGGTCGATCGCCTGCGCCGCACGGAGTCCGGCGATGAGACCGCGGTACTCGGCGACGTTGTTCGTCGCCCGGCCGATGGACTCGGCGACCTCCGCGAGGACCTCCCCCGTCGTGGCGTCCTTGACGACGGCGCCGAACCCCGCGGGACCGGGGTTGCCGCGCGAGCCGCCGTCCGCCTCGATCCGCAGGACGCGGCTCACAGCCCCGATTCCTCCGTGCGCACGAGGATGCGCCCGCACTCCTCGCAGAACACGACGTCGTCGGAGGCCGCCTTGCGGATCTCGGACAGGTCGGAGGCGTTGAGCTCCAGCTGGCAGCCGCCGCAGCGGCGCGAGCGCAGCAGGGACGCACCGACCCCGCCGCGCGGGGCGCGGACCTTCTCGTAGAGCGCCACGAGGGCGTCGTCGATCCCCATGACGATGGCCTGCCGGCGGGCCAGGACGGCCGTCTCCTCCCGGGAGATCTCCCCCAGCGAGGCGTCCCGGCGGGCCGTGACGTCCTCGATCTGCTCGGCGAGCTCGGTGTCGGTCGTCGTCAGCTCGGCGGCCGCGAACTGCACCTGCTCCAGGCGCTCCATGACGAGGAGCTCCTCCTCCTCCAGCACGTCCTGCCGGCGGGCGAGGGACTCCAGCTCGTGCTGCAGGTTCTGCAGGTCCTTGGCCGACCCGGTGCCGGACTCCAGCCGCTTCGTGTTGCGGGCGGCGCGGTCGCGGACCTGGGTGACGTCGGCCTCGGCCTTGGCGACCTGCCGTTCGGCGTCCCCGACGAGGGTGCGGGCGGCGACGAGCATGTCCGCGGACCGGCGGCGCTCCTTCTCGAGGCCGTCCAGCTCGGTCTGCTCGGGCAGCGTCGCGCGCCGGTGCGCGAGCTGCGCCAGGCGCGTGTCGACGGCTTGCAGGTCCAGCAGTCGCTGCTGGTCGATCGCCGGAGCCTTGGGCATCGCCCCTGCTCACTCTCCTCGGCTGGGGACGCGCAACGTCCAGGGGTCGGTGCGCGTGGTGGACACGTGGGCCTCAACCGTACGGCCGCCCGCGGCGAGGGCGACGACCAGGCGGTCGGCGCAGCCCGCCAGCCACGGCCACTCGCTGGCCCAGTGCGCCACGTCGACGAGGTGGGGACGCCCGTCGCCGAAGACCGCGCACTCGCGCGCCTCCGACGCCGGGTGGTGCCGCAGGTCCGCGGTCACGTAGACGTCGGCACCGCTCGCGCGGACCTGGTCGAAGAGGCTGTCGCCGGACCCACCGCAGACGGCGACGCGCCGGACGAGGGCGTCGGGGTCGCCCGCGACGCGGACCCCCTGCTCGGTCTCGGGCAGCGCGGCGGCGACGCGGTCGGCGAAGTCTCCCAGCCGTTCGGGGGCGGCGAGGGTCCCGACGCGACCGATGCCGAGGTCCGGGCGGCCCGGCAGCGGGTCCAGCGGCACGAGGTCGGCGAGGTCGAGGACGCGCGCGAGGGCGTCGGACACGCCGGGGGCGCCCGCGTCGGCGTTGGTGTGGGCGACGTAGACGGCCAGGCCGGCCGTGATCGCGCGGTGCACGACCCCGCCCTTGAACGTCGTCGCGGCCACCGAGTTCACCGGCCGCAGCAGCAGCGGGTGGTGCGTCACGAGCAGGTCCGCCCCGGCGGCGATCGCCTCCTCCACGACCTCGGCGACGGGGTCGACGGCGAAGTGGATGCGCCGGACGGAGGCGTCCGGGTCGCCGCAGACGAGCCCGACCGCGTCCCACGACTGGGCCCAGTCGAGGGGGTGCATGGCCTCCAGGGCGTCGGTGACCTGCCGGAGGGTGGGCGCGTCCGCCGAGGACGAAGGAGCCGCGGGCATCACGGGGGCGAACACTAACGGGTCCACCGACGGGTCACGGGCGGCTACCGTGGTGCCGCCGCGTCCCGTGGGGGCCGGCGAGGGGCCTGTAGCTCAGTTGGTAGAGCACCGCGTTTACACCGCGGCTGTCGTCGGTTCGAGCCCGGCCGGGCCCACCTCCCGCAGCACCCGCGCCGCCTCCCTCTCCGGATCGGCGACCTCCGCCAGGACCCGGCCCGCCTCCCGCAGGGACGCGGGTGCAGGTCCCGGGCCCGCCGGTCCAGGCCGAGGGTGGCCAGCTCCCCCGCAGCAGCACCGCGAGCGCGGTCGTTCCGCAGTGCTTCCCACCGGTGCTCCAGACCCCGGCCACCCGGGCCTCACCCCGCGAGCGAGGCCAGGTGCGCGGCGAGCGGGCGCGGCGCGTCGTGCACACCACGCAGGACCCACCGCACGCGATCGTCCTCGACGAGCAGGGAGAGCCGCCGGGCGACCCCGAGCTCCTCGTCGAAGGCGCCGAGGGCGCGGGCGACGGCCCCGTGCGGCCAGAAGTCGCTGAGCAGGGGGAACGGGTAGACGCGGTCGTCGGCCCACGCCCGCAGCGCGGGGACGGGATCGCACGACAACGCGGCGAGCTGCACGCCCGCCGCGTCGAAGCGGTCGATCTCGAAGGCGAGCGCCCCGAGCTCGGCCGTGCAGTGGGTGGAGAACGCCGCGGGGACGCAGACCAGCAACGCCGGTCCCTGCTCCCAGAGCTCGCGCAGCGCCACCCGTTCACCGTGCTGGTCGGGCAGGACCGCGTCGGGCACCGGGACGGCGTCCCCGACCTCCAGGTTCAGCGGCGCCCGCTCTTCGGCGTCGTCATCCGGGTACCGGCCCAGTTGGAGCACGCGCTCACGCTCGAGGTCGCGTGCAACCCCGCGGTGGGGGCGGCCTCGTCGATCTCGGACGCCGTCACGTGCCCGGGACGACCCTTCTTCGGCGTCAGGAGCCAGACGATGCCGCCGTCGGCGAGGTTGGTGATCGCGTCCACCAGGGCGTCCACGAGGTCGCCCTCGCCCTCCCGGTACCAGCAGATGACGACGTCCGCGACGTCGTCCGCGTCCTCGTCGAGCAGCTCGCTCCCCACGAGCTCCTCGACGGCCTCTCGGAAGTCCTCGTCGACCTGCTCGTCCCAGCCGTACTCCTGGACCAGTTGCCCGGACTTGAAGCCCAGCTTGGCCGCTGCAGCCACTTCAGCCGCAGGGTCCGCGGTCGCACCCACTGATGTCCTACCTTCCTCGAGACCCCTGGAGGTGGGGCTCCTTCGACAGTCCTGACCTCCTAGTTGAGCGGAGGAACGGTGCCCTGCGCAAGGCGAACCGCGCCACGGACCGTTCACGAGCCGTCCACGTCCCCTCCCGAGGCCCGCGACGAGCCCCCGGCGCGCCGCGGTGGGACGCTGGTCCGGTGGCCACGGCGTCGACCCGCACCCGCACGACCCGCCTCGACCTCGACACGGGGTCGGCGACCGAACGCGCCGACACCCTGGCGGTCGAGGAGCCGTTGCAGCTGGAGGTCGACGGCGAACAGCTGACGGTCACCATGCGCACCCCCGGCCACGACGTCGAGCTGGCGCTGGGCTTCCTGCACGCCGAGGGCCTGCTGCGCTCGGCCGAGGACGTCGTGGCGATGCGCCACTGCACCGACGTGGGCCCCGACGGGCAGCCGACCTGGAACCTGCTGAAGATCGGCGCCCGGCCGGGCAGCCGGCTCGCCGGGGACCGGGTCGCCCGCCCCTTCACGACGACGTCGGCGTGCGGGGTGTGCGGGTCGGTCAGCGTGGACGAGGTCCTCGCGCGCGTCCCCGACCCCGTCCACGACGACGCCGTCCGGGTCCGCGCCGACGTCCTCGCGGGCCTGCCCGACGCCCTGCGGGCCGCCCAGTCGACGTTCGAGCGCACCGGCGGCCTGCACGCGGCCGGGCTCTTCACCGCCGACGGTGAGCTGCTGTGCGCGCGCGAGGACGTGGGCCGGCACAACGCCGTCGACAAGGTGGTCGGCTGGGCTCTGCGCGAAGGGCGGGTCCCGTTGCGCGGCACCGTCCTCGTGGTCTCCGGACGCGCCTCCTTCGAGCTGGTGCAGAAGGCCGCGGTGGCCGGGGTCCCCGTGCTGGTCGCCGTCTCCGCGCCGTCCTCCCTGGCGGTCTCGCTGGCGCGCGAGGCGGGCATGACGCTCCTGGGGTTCGTCCGCCCGCCGCGGGCGAACGTGTACGCGGGAGGCCACCGCCTCGACCTCCGACCGGACGCGCCGAGCACCGCGCCGGAGAGCGGGGTGGGGACCGGGGTGGGGCAGTGTCCGACGTCCGTCCTAACCTGATCCCACCAGCTGGGTCCCGCCGCCCCTCCCGACCGACACCACGGTCCGGGCGGCACGACCCTCGACCGATGCGGGAGGACCACCACCGTGGCCAGACGCGATGAAGCGGGCGCGCCCGCCGGCAAGGGCCCCATCCTCAACGGCCTGCCGTCGCAGTTGCCGGACATCGACCCCGAGGAGACGGCCGAGTGGCTGGCCTCCCTCGACGGGATCGTCGACGAGCGCGGCCAGACCCGCGCGCGCTACCTCATGCTGCAGCTGTTGCAGCGGGCCCGTGAACGCCAGGTCGGGGTCCCCAGCCTCACCGCGACCGACTACATCAACACCATCGGCCCCGAGCAGGAACCGTGGTTCCCCGGGGACGAGGAGGTCGAGCGCCGCTACCGCGCCTGGATCCGCTGGAACGCCGCGGTCATGGTGCACCGCGCCCAGCAGCCGGGCATCGGCGTCGGCGGCCACATCTCGACCTACGCGTCCTCGGCGACGCTGTACGAGGTGGGCTTCAACCACTTCTTCCGCGGCAAGGACCACGCCGGCGGCGGCGACCAGGTCTTCATCCAGGGCCACGCCTCCCCCGGGGTCTACGCCCGCGCCTTCCTGGAGGGTCGGCTCAGCGCCGAGCAGCTCGACGGCTTCCGGCAGGAGGTCTCCAAGGCGCCGAACGGCCTGTCGTCCTACCCCCACCCCCGGCTCATGCCGGACTTCTGGGAGTTCCCGACGGTGTCGATGGGCCTCGGCCCCGCGAACGCCATCTACCAGGCCCAGTTCAACAAGTACCTGCACAACCGCGGGTTCAAGGACACGTCCCAGCAGCACGTGTGGGCCTACCTCGGCGACGGCGAGATGGACGAGCCGGAGTCGCGCGGTTTCGCCCAGCTCGCGGCGTACGAGGAGCTGGACAACCTCACGTTCGTCGTGAACTGCAACCTGCAGCGCCTCGACGGCCCCGTGCGCGGCAACGGCAAGATCGTCCAGGAGCTCGAGGCGTTCTTCCGCGGTGCGGGCTGGAACGTCATCAAGGTCCTGTGGGGCCGCGAGTGGGACACCCTGCTGGCGCAGGACAACCAGGGCGCCCTGGTGAACCTCATGAACGCGACCCCGGACGGGGACTACCAGACGTTCAAGGCCGAGAACGGCGCGTACGTCAAGGAGAACTTCTTCGGGCGCGACCCGCGCACGGCCAAGCTCGTCGAGGGCATGAGCGACGACGAGGTCTGGAACCTCAAGCGCGGCGGCCACGACTACCGCAAGGTGTTCGCGGCGTACCAGGCGGCGGTGAACCACACCGGGCAGCCGACGGTGATCCTCGCCAAGACCATCAAGGGCTACGGCCTGGGCCCGCACTTCGCCGGGCGCAACGCCACGCACCAGATGAAGAAGCTGACGCTGGAGGACCTCAAGCTCCTGCGCGACTCCCTGCGCATTCCGATCAGCGACGAGCAGCTGGAGAAGGACCCGTACCGTCCGCCGTACTTCCACCCCGGTGACGGCGACGAGGCGATCCAGTACCTGCGCAAGCGTCGGGCCGACCTCGGTGGGCCCGTCCCCCAGCGCCGCGTCCAGCACGCGCCGCTGCACCTGCCCGGCCACGACTCCTACAAGATCGCGGCCAAGGGGTCGGGCAAGCAGGAGATCGCCACGACGATGGCGTTCGTCCGGCTGCTCAAGGACCTCATGCGGGACAAGGAGTTCGGCGCCCGCGTCGTGCCGATCATCCCCGACGAGGCCCGCACCTTCGGGATGGACTCGCTCTTCCCGACGATCAAGATCTACAACCCGCACGGGCAGAACTACACGTCGGTGGACCGCGAGCTGATGCTCGCCTACAAGGAGGCCACCGACGGCCAGATCCTGCACGTGGGCATCAACGAGGGCGGCTCGATCGCGGCCTTCACGGCGGCCGGGTCGTCGTACGCGACGCACGGCCAGCCGATGGTCCCGATCTACGTCTTCTACTCGATGTTCGGGTTCCAGCGCACGGGCGACAACATCTGGGCCGCGGCCGACACCATGGCGCGCGGGTTCATGATCGGCGCGACCGCGGGCCGGACGACGCTGACGGGCGAGGGCCTGCAGCACGCCGACGGGCACTCGCTGCTGCTGGCGGCGACGAACCCGGCGGTCGTCTCCTACGACCCCGCCTACGCCTACGAGATCGGCCACATCGTCAAGGACGGTCTGCGCCGGATGTACGGCGAGGACCCCGAGAACGTCATCTACTACCTGACGGTCTACAACGAGCCGATGGTCATGCCCGCCGAACCCGAGGGCGTGGACGTCGAGGGCATCGTGCGCGGGATGCACCGCATCTCCCAGGGTCAGGGCGACGGTCCGCGGACCCAGCTGCTCGCCTCCGGAGTCGGGGTGCCGTGGGCCCTGGAGGCCCAGCAGCTCCTCAAGGACGACTTCGGGGTCGTGGCCGACGTGTGGTCGGTGACGAGCTGGAACGAACTGCGCCGCGACGGGCTGGCCTGTGACGAGCACTCCTTCCTCAACCCCGGGCAGGACGCGCGCACGCCCTACGTGACGCAGAAGCTCCAGGACGCCCCCGGCCCCGTCGTGGCCGTGAGCGACTGGATGCGACAGGTCCCCGACCAGATCGCGCAGTGGGTCCCGGGCGACTTCGCCTCCCTCGGCGCCGACGGCTTCGGCCTGTCGGACACCCGGGCGGCGGCGCGCCGGTACTTCCACATCGACGGTCCGTCCGTCGCGGTCCGCGCCCTGGAGATGCTCGCCCGTCGCGGCGAGGTGGACTGGCGCGCACCGGGTCAGGCCATCGAGAAGTACCAGCTGCACGACGTGCGCGCGGGCCGCAGCGGGAACGCGGGCGGCGAGAGCTGACATGAGCTCGCGGCAGTTGCTGCCCGAGGAGGTGGGGATCACCGTCCTCGGGCGGCTGCTGCTCGTGGGTCTGGGCGCCGGCGGTCTCGTCGGCGCCGCCACGGGGGCGGTCCTGGGCTCGGGCGGCACGCTCGGGTCCTGGGACGCCGTCTTCGTCTACCTCGGGGTGCTGACCGGGTTCCTCGCGGGACTGCTGACACAGGCCGTGACAGCCCTCGTCGTGCACGTCGTCCACCGGCGCGTGCAGTGGGACACCGTCCTGCGGACGGCACTGCTGCCCCCGGTGCTGGGCTCGGGGGCCGTGGCCCTGGCCGTCAGCGATCCCCTGCCCCCGGACCTGGCCTTCGCCGGGGCCGTGGCGGCGGTCTCCCTGGCGGCTGTGGCCGCCCGCGCGACCGTGCGCTGGTGCCTGGCGCCGTACCTGGTCCCCGTCTGGTGACCCCGGTCTGCTGATCCCCGCGCGGTGATCCCCGTGCGGGTGGTCGCGCCGCGACCGCGCACGGCCCGCTGAGGCGGCTCAGCGGGCGGCGCGGGCGATCTGACGTTCCAGCTCGGCGCGGAGGCTGTCCACGCGGGCGGAGTCGGGGTGCATGCCGAGGGCCTTGAGGTGCCGGCGCGCCTCGGACAGCCGTCCGGCGTCGATGGCCGCCGCGACGAGGTGCCGTCCGGCCTCCAGGTCGTGCTCGCGCGGACGCCAGTGCCCCACGCCGAGCGAGAGGGCCTCGTCGTTCATCCCGGCCTCGCGCAGGATCCCCAGGGCCGCGGCCAGGCCGGTCCCGGACCCGTCGCGTTCGGCGGCGATCCCGAGCCGGCGCAGGGCGGCGTCCCGGTCGTCGGCGAGCGAGAGCCGTCCCAGCACGAGCAGGGGACGCCAGGCCTGCGGGCTCTGCGCCATCTCCTCGGCCAGCGCCCACTCGGCGTTGTCCGCCGCGCGGCGGACCTCGTCGGGGTCGGGCGTTCCGTCGGCGTCCTCCTCGCGGGCCAGGGCCGCGCGCGTGCGGACGACCTCGGCGAGCGTGGTGAAGGCTGTGGCGTCGTTGGGGTCCTCGCGCAGCACCTCGCGCAGGGAGGCCTCGTTGACGACGGGTTCGGTGCGCCTCGCACGGCGGCGGTTCCGCCGGCCGGGAGGACCGGTCCGGGACGTACCGCCTCCCGGAGTCGACTTGCGCCACCGGTCGAGCAGTCCCATGCGTCCCCTTCCGTGCGTCCCTCCGAGGCGACTCCTCGGGATCTTCGGCAGGTCACCCGTTCGCGACCCTAGTGCAGACGGGCGACGTCGGCCCTCCCGCCCACGATGGGGCCCACCGGGATCCGGCCGCGTCCTAGCCCACCCCCTAGGCTCGCGGGGTGCCGAAGGACCCGACCGAGCTGTCGCCCGCGACGGTCCGACGGCTGGAACAGGCCCAGGGCTCCTTCGCCTCCGCGATCGCCGCCCGGATGGACTCCGCGCACCCCTGGTACGCCGAGCTCCCGGCCGACGAGCGGTCCTGGGTGGGACTCGTGGCGCAGGCCGGGTTCGGCGACTTCCTGCGCTGGCTGTCCGAACCGGACCCCGACGTCCTGGCCGGCACGGCGGTCTTCGGGACGGCCCCCCGCGAGCTCATGCGCTCGGTGACGTTGCAGCAGACGGTCGAGCTCGTCCGCACCGCGATCACGGTCGTCGAGGAGGGGCTCGACGCCGTCGTCGGCGACGGCGAACCGGCCGAGCAGGTCGCGGCCCGGGAGGCGCTGCTGCGCTACTCGCGGGAGGTGGCCTTCGCCGCGGCCGCCGTCTACGCCCGGGCCGCGGAGTCGCGCGGGGCGTGGGACGCCCGCCTGGAGGCCCTGGTCGTCGACGCGGTCCTGCGCGGGGACGGGGAGGACACCATCGCCTCGCGCGCCGCCGCCCTGGGCTGGACGCTCGACGCCCCGACCACCGTCGTCATCGGTCCCTCCGGCGACCAGACGTCGGCCGCGGCCGTGGCGCGGGTCCGCACGCTGGCCCGCGCGGCCGGCGGGGAGGCCCTCGTCGGCGTGCAGGGGGACCGTCTGGTCGTCGTGCTGACGGGCGACCTCGACGTCGCGGCCACCGCGGACCGCCTCGCGCGCAGCGAGTTCGGTCCCGGTCCGGTCGTCGTGGGACCCACCGTCGGCGGACTGCCCGTCGCGGCGCGCTCCGCCCGCGCGGCGCAGGCGGGGATCGTCGCGGCCCGCGCGTGGCCCGAGGCCCCGCGCCCGGTGCTGGCCGACGACCTCCTGCCCGAACGCGCCCTGTCGGGGGACGCGACGGCCCGTCGTGCCCTCGTGGACCGGGCCTACGCGCCGCTGGCCGAGGCCGGGGGTTCGCTGCTGGAGACGCTCACGGCCTACCTCGCGCACGGCGGCTCCCTCGAGGCGTGCGCCCGCTCGCTGTTCGTCCACGCCAACACGGTCCGGTACCGGCTGCGGCGGGTGGCGGAGGTCTCGGGGTGGACGCCGTCGGCGCCACGCGAACGCTTCGTGCTGCAGACGGCCCTGGCGCTCGGCCGGTTGTCGCAGGGCGGGACCGGGTCCCGCGGGGACCAGTCCCCCACCTCCCGCTGACCGGTTCCTCGCCGATTCCTACCCAGCGTGCCCGATCGGCTACGCGATCGGCGCCGACCCGTCGGCGGTCGCTTGGAGGATCCCTACAACTCACGGGCGGTAAGTCGGTGAGCGTCGTGACCGTGATCCAGGGGTCGCGACCGGCAGGCTGAGCCGGTGCTCGTCTTCGTCTTCCCCGGTCAGGGCTCACAGTCGCCCGGCTTCCTCGCCCCGTGGCTCGAACTGCCCGGTGTCGTGGACCGCCTGCGCTGGGCCTCCGCCGTCGTGGGCGACGACCTCGTGGCGCACGGCACCGTCTCCGACGCCGACACCCTGCGCGACACGGCCGTGGCCCAGCCCCTCATCGTCGCCGCCGGGCTGCTCGGGCTGCGCGAGCTCGTCAGCTCACCCGCCGACCTGGCCGCCGTCGCCGGCGCCGTCGCCGGCCACTCCGTCGGCGAGCTGACCGCGGCCGCCGCGACGGGCGCACTGACGCCCGAGCAGGCGCTCGTCCTGGTCCGCGAACGCGGCCGGGGCATGGCCGCCGCCGCGGCCGCCCGACCGACGGGCATGAGCGCCGTCCTGGGCGGGGACCACGACGAGGTCGCCGCGAAGCTCGCCGCGCTCGAGCTGACGCCCGCCAACGCCAACGGCGGCGGGCAGACCGTCGCCGCCGGCACGACCGAGGCCCTCGCCGCCCTGGCCGCCGACCCGCCCGCCAAGGCACGCGTCATCCCGCTGCAGGTCGCTGGCGCCTTCCACACGGAGCACATGGCCCCTGCCGTCGGTGCGCTGGAGCAGCTGGCCGCCGGCATCGACCCCGGCACCGCGCGGGTGCCGATCGCCGCCAACGCCGACGGCGAGCTGGTCACCGACGGCGCGCAGTTCCTCCAGCGCCTCGTGGCCCAGGTGAGCCGTCCGGTGCGCTGGGACCTGGTGACGGAGGCGTTCGCCCGCCTCGGCGTGACCGCGCTGATCGAGGTCCCCCCCGCGGGGACGTTGACCAACCTGGCCAAGCGCACACTGAAGGGCGTGGACGTCCTGGCCCTGAAGACGCCGGACGACCTGGACAAGGCCCGGACCATGATCACCGAGCACGGTGGCGTGGCCGCGACGCTGACCACGACGGAGGCCGCCCTGTGACCGCGATCAAGACCGCACCGACCCGTGAGGCACGCCTGCTCGGCGTCGGGGCGCACCGCCCGCCGCGCGTCATCGACAACGAGGAGGTGTGCACCTGGATCGACTCCTCCGACGAGTGGATCCAGCAGCGCACCGGCATCCGGACGCGCCGCTGGGCGGCCCCGGACGTCTCCGTCGTCGACATGAGCGAGGACGCCGCCGCGAAGGCGCTGGCCCAGGCCGGGCTCACCGGCTCCGACGTCGACGCCGTCATCCTGGCGACCGTCTCCCACCCGTACCAGACCCCGGCCGCCGCCGCCGTCGTCGCGCACCGGCTCGGCGCCACGCCGGCCGCGGCCTTCGACGTCTCCGCGGGCTGCGCCGGCTTCTGCCACGGCGTCGCCCTCGCGGCCGACCTCGTCCGCGGCGGGACCGCCCGCAACGTCGTCGTCGTCGGGGCCGAGAAGCTGTCCGACTTCACCGACCAGCACGACCGCTCCACCGCGTTCCTCTTCGCCGACGGCGCGGGCGCCGTGGTGATCGGCAGGGGCGAGGAGGCCGGTGTCGGCCCGACGGTGTGGGGTTCGGACGGCGGGCAGGCCGAACTCATCAAGTCGAAGTTCTCCTGGCTGGAGCTGCGAGCGGCCCAGCAGGCCGACGCCGCCCTCGTCGCCGAGGACCCGGCCGAGGTCGGGGACGTCGACCGCTGGCCCTACCTCGAGCAGCAGGGCCAGTCGGTGTTCCGCTGGGCCGTCTGGCAGATGGCGCCCGTCGCCCAGGCCGCGCTCGACGCCGCCGGGGTGAGCGCGGAGGACATCGACGTGTTCGTCCCGCACCAAGCCAACGCGCGGATCATCGACGCCATGGTCAAGCAGCTCAAGCTGCCCGAGAGCGTGCACGTCGCCCGCGACATCGTCGACATGGGCAACACCTCGGCCGCCTCGATCCCCCTCGCCCTCGAGCGCGCGATGGCCGACGGGGACGCCCCGTCCGGTGGCCTCGCGCTGCTCATCGGCTACGGCGCGGGCCTGTCCTACGCCGCCCAGGTCGTCCGGCTCCCGTAGCCGGCTGCGTTCTCCTGGCCGCGAATCCCGCGGTCAGGCCGTTCCGGTGGTCCAGGCGGACCACCGTCCACATGGAGGAGCCACGCATGGCCAGTGAGCAGGAGATCCTCAGCGGTCTCGCCGAGATCGTCAACGAGGAGACGGGCCTGCCCACCGACAGCGTCCTCGCGGACAAGTCGTTCACCGACGACCTCGACATCGACTCGCTGTCGATGATGACGATCGTCGTCAACGCCGAGGAGAAGTTCGGCGTCCGGATCCCGGACGAGGACGTCAAGAACCTGCGGACCGTGGGCGACGCCGTCGCCTACATCTCCCAGGCCCAGGGCTGAGCACGCCCGACACGCTGGACCCGGCCGGCCCGCCTCGGCGGGCCGGCCACCCGCAGGACCCTCGCACGCCGTCTGAGTTCCAGGAGGAGCTGACCGACATGACCACGACCCCGTCGACCCCGTCGACCGCGACGACCTCGTCGCGCCGCGTCGTCGTCACCGGGCTGGGCGCCACGACACCGCTCGGCGGCGACGTCCGCTCCAGCTGGGAGGCCGCTCTCGCCGGCCGCTCGGGGGCGCGTCCCATCACCGACGACTGGATCAACCAGTTCGAGCTGCCCGTGACGTTCGCCGCCACGGCCGCCGTGCGCGCCGACAGCGTGCTGGAGCGTCGCGAGATCAAGCGCCTCGACCCCTCCCAGCAGTTCGCGGTCATCGCCGCCCGCGAGGCGTGGGCCGACGCCGGCTCCCCCGAGGTCGACCCGCTGCGCCTGGGCTCCGTCGTGGCGACCGGGATCGGCGGCATCTGGACCCTCCTGACGGCCTACGACACCCTCAAGGAGAAGGGCGCGCGCCGCGTCCTGCCCCTCACCGTCCCGATGCTCATGGCCAACGGCCCGACGGCCGCCATCAGCATCGAGTTCACCGCCCGTGCCGGCGCGCACACCCCCGTCAGCGCGTGCGCCTCCGGCGCCGAGGCCATCGCCTACGGCGCGGAGATGATCCGCTCCGGCCGCGCCGACATCGTCCTGTGCGGCGGCACCGAGGCGGCCATCCACCCGCTGCCGATCGCCTCCTTCACGTCGATGCACGCCATGTCCAAGCGCAACGAGGACCCCGAGCGCGCCTCGCGGCCGTTCGACACCGCCCGCGACGGCTTCGTCCTCGGTGAAGGCGCGGGCATCCTCGTGCTGGAGTCCGAGGAGCACGCGCGGGCCCGTGGCGCCCGCGTCTACGCCGACGTCCTGGGCACCGGGCTGTCGGCCGACGCCTACCACGTGGCGGCCCCCGAGCCCGAGGGTGCGGGCGTCAGCCGCGCGATCCTCGACGGGCTCAGGGAGGCCGGGGTCAGCGCCTCCGACGTCGTCCACGTCAACGCGCACGCGACGTCGACCCCGGTCGGCGACGTGGCCGAGGACAAGGGTCTGCGCCTCGCCCTCGGCGACGCCGTGGACGGCATCGCGGTGTCCGCGACGAAGTCCATGACGGGTCACCTGCTGGGCGCGGCCGGGGCCGTGGAGAGCATCTTCACGATCCTGGCGCTGCGCGACCGGATGGCCCCGCCGACGATCAACGTCGACGACCTCGACCCCGAGGTGACGCTGGACGTCGTCCGCAAGGACCCGCGGCCGCTGCCGGCCACGGGCACGCTCATCGGGCTGAACAACGCGTTCGGCTTCGGCGGCCACAACGTCAGCGCGGTGTTCGCCTCCCGCTGACCGGAGGCGCTCCGGGGAGGCTCGCCGCTCGCGGCGGGCCTTCCGTCGTTCGCGGGTCCCGGCGCTCAGCCGACCTGGTGCAGCCAGCGGACGGGGGTGTCGTCCCCGGCGTGGCGGAACGCCTCGAGCTCGCAGTCCCAGGCCTCGCCCACGGCGAGCGCGAGGGCGCGACGAGCCCCCGCGGCGTCACCAGAGCTCAGCAGGTCCATGGCGGCGTGCACGCGGTCCTCGGGCACCTGCACGTTGCCGTGCACGTCCGTGGCGGCGTGGAAGATGCCCAGCGCAGGGGTGTGGCTCCAGCGGCCGCCGTCGCAGCCCTGGGACGGCTCCTCGGTGACCTCGAAGCGCAGGTGGGCCCAGCCGCGCAGCGCGGAGGCCAGGAGCGCCCCGGTCCCCTGCGGTGCCTGCCAGGAGTACTCGGCCCGCAGGCAGCCGGGAGCGATCGGCTGGCCCGTCCAGTCGAAGGACGCGCGCACGCCGAGGACACCGCCGGCTGCCCACTCGATGTGCGGGACGAGCGCTCGCGGTGCGGAGTGCACGAAGAGCACGCCGCGGGTCGTCGCACCGGACATGCCTGTCTCCTTCTGCGTCGGTGTGAGGAACGTCTTCCCCTACGACCTCACGTCACGCAGAACAACTGGCTGTGATGCTTCGACTACACGTCGTGGTACTCCGTACGCCGCCATCATGCCCCACGGATCACGCCCGACACCACCGCTGTCCACACTTCCTCCACGCTCAAGTCCCCCGACCGGACGCCGATGGAGGAGGCAGAGGACCGACCGCAGTCGACGAAGGGACCCCGCGTGGACGACCAGCTCACCCAGCCCGCGACGCGTTCGGCGGCGGGCGAGATCTCCGAGGTCATCCGGCCGGCGGCGATCGTCCCCGAGGACGCCGCCCGGTCCGTCCTCGTCGAGCTGGCGCTGCGCGACGTGCAGAACGGCGGCGTGTGGCAGGCGGGCCCGTCGCTGTGGAGCCGCTACGACCGCCCCTGGCACGGCCCGGACAACGCCGCGGGAGCCGAGCTCATCGGCCGCATCCACGTCGCGTACGGGACCCCCACCAAGTACGAGATCACCGTCTACCGCGTCACGGTGACGCTCTTCGGCAGCCAGCTCGGCTGGAGCGTGGAGTCGCTGTGCGACGAGGCCCTCGGTCACGGCGGCCTGCGCCTGCAGGACTGTCCGCGGGCGACCATGTCGACACCGCCGCCGCCCTTCCGGGGCTGAGCGGAGCCCTCCGACGGGTGGCACCATCTCCTGGTGCCCGATCCCGTCCCACCCCGCCGGCACCACCGACCCGCCCTGCCCGGTGACGAGGCGATCGTCAGCCTCGCCGGGGGCGTCGACCCCTCCGCCGTCCAGGAGGCCGCGCACGCCGCGGCCAGCGCCCTCGTGCACGGCGCCCGCAGCGCCCAGGACGCGGAGGTGACCCGTCGCGTCGTCCGGCTGGCCCAGGACGAGGGGCTGGAGGTCATCGCCGACCTGTGGGCCGACGCCCCCGCCGACTCCCTCGCCGGGGCGCTGTGGCGGCTCTACGTGCTGCGCACGTGGGTGCACCGCCAGCCGGTGGCCGTGTCCCGGCAGTTCGCCGAGGGCCGCCGGCACGCGCCCGTCCTCGAGGTCGTCGCGGGTGTCGCGGACCCGCCCGGTCCGCAGGAGGTCGCGACCGTCGTCGACCAGGTGCTGCGCGGCGTCGCCGAGGGCGACTTCGCCGTGACGCTCGAACGCGCCGCCGCCTTCTGCCGCATCCTCGCCATCGGTCGCGCCCACCACGCCGACGCGGGCTGGACGGGCGCGCAGGACGACGCCGACGACGACGCGGGGGCGACCCTGACCCGTTCCGCCGCACGGCTCGTGCGCACCGCCGAGCAGCTCGAGCACGTCGCCGTCCGCTGGCGGGCCGGCGACCTCGGCTGACCCAGGGGCTGCGCCCGGGCCGGACGGCTCGTTACAATGGCAGTGCGTCGGACCGCGGTAGCCCCGGGTCCCAAATTGAAGCCGCTACGAGCGGCCGTGCGCCGTGAGGCGCTTCCCGGTCCGGCGCACCTTCAGCTGAACAGCCCCTCGCCCCAGGCGCCGCCCTGCCGGACGCCGGGCGGGCAGGCGAAGATCCCCGAGCCCGTGTGCTTGAGGTACTCCGTGAGCGCGTCGTGCGCCCCGAGCCGGCGCTGCACCGGGACGAACTGCTGGTGCGGGTCGTTGCCGAACACGATGAAGAAGAGGCCGGCGTCGAGCTGACCCGTCGCGAGGTCGAGACCGTCGGTGTAGGAGTAGCCGCGCCGCAGCATCTTCACCCCGCCGTTCGTCTCCGGCGCCGCGAGACGGACGTGGGCGGCGACGTCGATGGCCGGCTTGCCGTGGACGGTCTTGGTGAGGTCGAGGGTGTCGAACTCCTTGGTCCCGGACAGCGGGGCACCGGACTCCTTGGCCCGTCCGATGACCCGCTCCTGCTCCCCGAGCGAGGCGCGGTCCCAGGACTCGATGAGCATGCGGATGCGGCGCGCGACGAGGTAGGTCCCCCCGCGCATCCAGTCCTGGTCCGCCGCCGGTGCGCCCTCGCCCCCGACCCAGACGTGCCGGTCGAGGTCGGCCGTGTCCTCGGCGCGCAGGTTGGCCGTGCCGTCCTTGAACCCCATGAGGTTGCGCGGGGTGGACTGGGACGTCGACGTCGTCGAGGTCCGCCCGAACCCGAGCTGCATCCACCGGACCCGGACCGTCCCGCGCCCGATGCGGACGAGGTTGCGGACGGCGTGGAAGGCCACCTGCGGATCGTCGGCGCAGGCCTGCAGGCACAGGTCACCGCCGACCTTCGTGGGGTCGAGCTGCTCCCCCGGCAGGGCCGGCAGCTCCTCGAGGGCGGCCGGCCGGCGGTCGGCCAGGCCGAAGCGACCGTCGAACAGCGACGGCCCGTACCCGAGGGTCACGGTGAGGTTCGCGGCGGGCAGCTCGTGCGCCTCCCCCGTGTCCTGCGGCGGCTCGTCGAGCGCGCCGCCGAGACCGCCGGGGCCGCCGACGGGGACACCCGTCGCCATCGTCGCGGCCGCGGCGCTCCAGCGCCGCAGGACGTCGGCGAGGTCGCCGGCCCGCGTCGTCGTGACGTCGAGGGCGGCGAAGACGAGGGAGTCCTGCGCCGGCGTGGTGATCCCGGCCTGCCGGTCCCCGTGGAAGGCGACGGTGCGGGCGGGCGTGGGCGAGCCGGCGGCGGGCCGCGAGGCGACGGCGCTGACGCCGGCCCCGATCCCGGCGGCACCGACGACCGCGGCGCCCGTGAGGACGCCCCGGCGGCTGGGACGGACGGTGCTCATCGGCGGGACCTCACTGGTTGGCAGCGCCGACGACCTTGCCGGACACCTGCGAGAGCGGTTCGGCGAGGGCGTCGACGGCGGTGGCGAGGTCCTTGACCTGGTCCGGCGTCAGCTCGGTGTACAGGGCGTAGCCGGAGCCGCGCTGGTAGGGCTTCAGCGCCGTGGCGACGTCGTCGAAGCGGCCCTGGATGGTCGTCACGAGGCCGGCGTCGGTGACCTGCAGGGCCGGGGTGAGCAGGTCGAAGGCCTTGCGCGAGCCCTCGACGTTGGCCGCGAAGTCGAGCAGGTCGAGGTGGGAGTAGGCCTCCTCCTCACCGGTGACCTTGGACTTGGCCACCTCGTCGAGCAGGCCGGAGGCGCCGTTGGCGAGGTCGGCGGGCTGGTACGTCGTCGTCTGCACGAGGGTGTTCAGCTGCCCGACGTCGGCCACGAGCTGCTGGGCCACCGGAGCCATGCCCTCGGTGCTCCCCTTCTCCCACAGCGACTGCTCGATGCGGTGGAACCCGGTCCAGCTCGCCGGGTCGGCCACGTCGGCGATGCGGGCGTCGATCTTCGGGTCGAGGTCGCCGAAGCTCTCCGCGACCGGCTCGATCCGCTCGTAGGGCGCGCGTGCCGGGCCGTAGAGCTCCTTGGCCTTGGCGACGTCACCGGACTCGACCGCCGCCGCGAAGGCGCCCGTCGCCGTGACGAGGTCGGCGACCTGCTGCTTGACGTAGTCCTGGTACCCGGTCGTGGCGGAGGCGAACAACGGGTCCTCGGTGCTGCTCGGCGCGGCGCCGGTGACCGTGAACTTCGACGTGTCCGTCGTGGCGTTGGGGCACTGGACCGTGTACTCACCGGCGTCGAGCTTGAGCGAGAACTTCCCCGTCAGCCCCGGGGTCAGGTTCTCCCGCTCCCCCAGGATGCGACCCCCGGCGTTCACGAGCTCGGCCTCGGTGACCGCACTGGCGCCGGAGTTCACGACCTCGAACGAGGCGGGGCCGGCCGGCACGGAGTTCGGTTCGGCGGTGCAGCCGTCGTCGGTGAGGGTGATCTTGACGGCCCCGTTCGCGGCGCCGCCGCCGGAGGCGGACTCGTCGGCGGCGCCGGAGCCGCCGCCGCACGCGACGAGGAGGAGCAGGGGGGCGGCGGCGAGCGCGAGGAGGGGACGGGACGACCGGATCACGGAGGACCTCTCGGGAGGAGCGGGAGCGGGGGTCAGGCGGCGACGCGCTGCGGGGCGGCGCTGCGCCTGCGCGGCCGCAGGACGACGACGAGCATGGGGACGAGGTAGACGAACCAACCGAGGAGCTCGGCCTGCGTGGGCCGGGGCTGCCAGCCGAGGACACCGGTGAGCAGTGCCGAGCGGACGGTGCCGGGGGCGACGACGGCGGTGAGGTCGAGGACCTTCTCCTGGCCCGCGAGCAGCCAGCCGGCCTCGTAGGCGGTGTGTGCCGCCGACATGACGAGCCCCGCCGCGACGAGGACCAGCACGACGCCCGTCGCGCGGAAGAGCCGACCGAGGTCGATCCGGACGCCACCGCGGTAGATCAGGTACCCCAGGACGACGGCCAGCGCGATGCCGAGGGAGGCCCCGAAGGCGCCCTCGGCGCTGCTGCCGGAGGCCTGGAACGTGGCGAGCAGGAAGACCGACGTCTCCAGACCCTCGCGCAGGACGGCGAGGAAGGCCATGGCCACGAGCGCCCACGACGAGCCGCGGGCCAGGGCCGAGGAGGCGGAGGACTCCAGGTCCGCGCGCATCGTCCGCGCGTTGCGGGTGGTCCACACGATCATCCAGGTCACCATCGCGACGGCCACGAGGGCCAGGACGGTCTCGAGCTGCTCCTGCTCGCGCTGGGGCAGGGACTGCGTGGCCGCCTGCAGCGCGAACGCGACACCGACGCAGAGGACGGCGGCGGCGACGACGCCGACCCAGACCGAGCGCAGGGCCCGGCGCTCACCGCGCTGGACGAGGAAGGCCGAGACGATGCCGACGATCAGCGACGCCTCGAGGCCCTCCCGCAGTCCGATGACGAACGTCGCGAGCACGGCGCGCTCCTCCTCCACCTGGGGTCGACGACCCACCGGGTGAGGTGAGCCTCGCCGAAGATAGCGCTGCCTCACCTGGCCTGGACGCTCCGGGCCCCCGGGTGTGGCTCACTTCACATCACGACCCGGAACTCGGCACCGAGCCCCACGTTGAGACCTTCCTGTGCACGACCCTGGTGGTCAGGCGGTGGCCCCGGGAGGCAGGATCGTCCCCATGTCGCTCGACGCCGTGCAGTCCCCCTCGTCCGCGCGCGCCCCGGAGCAGGAGCCGATCGCCCTGCCCGACGCGGCCGACGTCGAGGCCGCCGCTGCGCGCCTGGCGAAGGTCGTCACGCGCACACCGCTGGCGACGAACAGCCGGTGGTCCGCGGAGCTCGACGCCCACGTGCGCGTCAAGCGCGAGGACCTGCAGGCCGTCCGGTCCTACAAGCTGCGGGGCGCCTACAACCTCGTCGCCCAGCTCGACGCCGAGCAGCGGGCCCACGGCGTCGTCACCGCGAGCGCCGGCAACCACGCCCAGGGCCTGGCCTACGCCTGCGCGGCGCTGCGGGTGCGCGGGCGCATCTACGTGCCCCGCACGACCCCCCGCCAGAAGCGGGACCGGATCGCCGCGCTCGGCCAGGAGTTCGTCGAGACGATCGTCCTGGGTGACACCTACGACGACGCCGCGGCGGCCGCCGCGCAGGACGCCGTGCGCACGGGCGCCACGATGGTCCCCGCCTTCGACGACGCCCGGACCGTCGCCGGCCAGGGCACCGTCGCGGTCGAGGTCGTCGAGCAGCTGGCCGCCCTGGGGGAGGACCCGCCGGACGTCCTCGTCGTCCCCGTCGGCGGTGGAGGGCTGCTCGCGGGCGTCCTGACGTGGGTCCGCGAACGGCACCCGCAGGTGCGCGTCGTGGGCGTCGAACCGGAGGGGGCCGCGTCCATGGCCGCCGCCCTGGCGGCCGGCGCCCCGGTGCGCCTGGACGAGCTCGACACCTTCGTCGACGGGGCCTCGGTCCGCCGCGTCGGCGACGTCACGCACGCGGTCCTCGCGCAGCACCCGGTGGAACTCGTCGCCGTGCCCGAGGGTGCGATCTGCGTGGAGATGCTCGCGATGTACCAGACGGACGGGATCATCGCCGAACCCGCCGGGGCCCTCGCGACGGCGGCGCTCGCCGGGTACGTCCGCATCGAGCCCGGCCAGAAGGTCGTCGCCGTCGTCTCCGGCGGGAACAACGACATCTCCCGGTACGCCGAGATCATCGAGCGCGCGCTCGTGCACGAGGGCCGCAAGCACTACTTCCTCGTCGAGTTCCCGCAGGAACCGGGGGCGTTGCGGCGCTTCCTCGACGAGGTGCTCGGGCCGGACGACGACATCACGCTGTTCGAGTACGTCAAGCGCAGCAACCGCGAGTTCGGTCCCGCCCTCGTCGGCATCGAGATCCCCTCCAAGGACGAGCTGCCCGGTCTGCTCGCGCGGATGGACGCGGCTCCTCCGACCTTCGACAAGATCACCGCGGACGACCCGCTGTACCGCTACCTGCTCTGAGCCGGAAGCCCCGGTGGCGTCCCGGCGTTGGACAGGTCGTGGTGGTCGAACTGTGGACGTCGGCGTTCTGCGCGCCGTGCCGGAGCGCACGACGCGTCGTGCAGCGGGCGGCCGACCTCGTCCCGGCGTTGCGAGCGGTCGAGGTCGACGTCGCTGCCGACGTCGAACGCGCTGCGGCCGAAGGGATCTCGGGAACCCCGACGGTGGTGCTGCGGGACGCGGACGGACGCGAGGTGTTCCGCGCCGCGGGGGTTCCCACCCTGCCGCAACTGCTGGCGGCGGTCGCCGGTGCGCTCCCCCGGTCGGCCGTCACCTGAACAGCGGCTCGACCACCGCGGGCCGCGCACCGACCTCTTGAGGACACCCAACGATCCTCAGGAGCCCGTCGCGATGCCCGCACGTCCCGCCCCCGCCCCGGTCCGTCCTGCGTCCGCGTCGACGCCTCCCGCCGCCGTCCGGCCGGCGGGTCGTTCGTCGCGCGGGCGACTGCTCGCGGTGCTGCGGGCGAAGCCGGCGGCCTGAGACGTTCCACGGCACCGTCCCCCGGAAGTGGGGCGGGCGTTCGTCTCCGGTTCCCGGTGCCCGCGCCGATGTGAGGCGCGTGGAAACCGTGCGCGTGCCGACGACGGCCGACGTGACGTCCGCTGCCCGCCGAGCGCGGCAGGTCGTGACGTACCTGGAGGAGATGTGGGGCGACGAACTGCCACCGTCCCCCGACCCGGTGCACACCGTCATGACCGACGCCGTCCACAGCGACGACGACCACGGCCGCGGCGAGGGCCTCGTCGTGCAGGGCGACGACTTCACCCTCGACGCGTTGGCGTCGCTGCTGCGGTCGCACGGTTCCGTGCAGGAGCGGCTGCTGGCCCTCCCGCCGCGACTGGCGCAGCGGCTCGTCGGGCGGATCGTCGACACGAGCGTCGAGCCGGACTTGCCGGCGCAGGTGGGGCGGGTGGGGCTCGAACCCACGACCGAGGAATTATGAGTTCCCTGCTCTGACCGACTGAGCTACCGCCCCGCGCGGCCCACGAGCCGCCCGGCGAGGATATCCGAGGCGGAACGTCCGAGCCGGTGGCACCGGAACGCCGAGAGGGCGCACCGGGAACCGGTACGCCCTCTCAAGGAAGCTCCCGCAGTTGGACTCGAACCAACAACCTGCCGGTTAACAGCCGGCTGCTCTGCCAATTGAGCTATGCGGGACCACTCCACGTCAGTGCGGTCAACCCGCCGTGACGACTCTCCAACCGTACCAGCCCCTCAGACGTCCTCGTGCACGCGCGCGACGGGACGCTACGACCCGCCCTGCGCCCGTTCCTGCCAGGTCCGGCGGGCCTGCTCGAGGCGGAACAGCTCGGCTGAAGCGGCCAGGTACTCCTCCGACTGGCCGGTCGGGTCGAGCCGCATGAGCGTCCGGCGGGCGTCGGCCACGGCCCGCGTCGCGGCCTGCCCGGCGAGGGCCGCCACGAGCGAGCGCCCCCAGCGTTCGAGCTCCTCCTCGCTGGAGACGGGCAGGTCGACGGCTGCGAGCTCGTCGACGAGCGCGGCGACGGGCCCGTCGGCGTAGTCGAGCACCCGTGTCAGCCACGCCGGACCCTGCGGCGCCTCAGCCGGTCCCCCGGCGGCGACGACGGCGTCGTGCACGGCGCGGTGGCCCGGCGCCCCGAAGGCGTCCGCCTCGAGGGCGTCGAAGACCTCCGCCACCGACCAGGGCGCCTGCAGCGCGCACGACAGCACGCGCCTCTCCAGCTGCGCGACGGGGTCGCTGAGGTCCACCGTCGACCGCGGGGGCGCGGGCGGCGGGGACGACGGACGCCCCCCCGGGCCGGGACCGCCGGAGTGGCGCCGTACCCGGTCGAGGACGAACCGCTCGTCGAGGAACCCCGTCCAGCGGTCGAGGTTGATGGCGTAGCGCTGCTGGAGCCCTCGGTCCCGGATCGCCGCGATGATCGGGGCGGCGGCGTCGAGGGCGGCGAGGCGGCCGCTCTCGGAGTCCAGGTCGTACCGCTCGATCGTCGAGCGGATGGCGAACTCGAACAGGGGCACCCGCCCCTCCACGAGCTGGCGCACCGCCTCGTCGCCGGCGGACAACCGCAGGTCGCACGGGTCCTGCCCGCCCGGCGCGACGGCCACGTAGGTCTGCGCGCTGAAGCGCTGGTCCAGCTCGTACGCCTTCATCGCGGCCTTCTGCCCGGCGGCGTCGCCGTCGAAGGTGAAGACGACCTCGGCGTCCCCGTCGGCCCCGCCGAGCATCCGCTGCACGATGCGGGCGTGCTCCTCCCCGAACGCCGTCCCGCACGTCGCGACGGCCGTGCCGACGCCGGCGAGGTGGCAGGCCATGACGTCCGTGTAGCCCTCGACGACGACGATCCGCTTGGTGCGCGAGATCTCCCGCTTGGCCAGGTCCAGCCCGTAGAGGGCCTGGGACTTCTTGTAGACCGGCGTCTCGGGTGAGTTGAGGTACTTCGCCTCGATCCGGTCGTCGTCGAACAGACGACGGGCGCCGAAGGCCACGGTGTGCCCGCTGACGTCGCGGATCGGCCACACCAACCGGCCGCGGAACCGGTCGTAGAGGCCGCGCTGGCTCTGCCCCGCGAGTCCGGACGTGACGAGGTCGTCCTCGCCGAACCCCTTGGCGCGCAACTGGCGCAGCAGCGCGTCCCCCGTGTTCGGGGCGAACCCCACGCCGAACCGGGCGGCGTCCTCGCGGCTGAAACCCCGGGCGGCGAGGAAGGCCCGCGCGGTCTCCGCGGGGCCGGGCGCCTCGAGCTGGCGGCCGTAGAACTCCTCGGCGACCTCGTGCATCTGCAGCAGTCGCTGGCGCTGCCCGGCGTTGCCCGCGGGGCGCTGGGCGGCGCGCCCGCCGTCGTCGACGTAGCGCAGCTGGATCCCGGCCCGCTGGGCCAGGCGCTCGACGGCGTCGGCGAAGGCGAGGCCGTCGATCTTCATGACGAACTCGATGGCGTCGCCGGACTCCCCGCAGCCGAAGCAGCGCCAGCGGCCCGTCGCGGGGCGCACCGTGAAGCTCGGGGTGCGCTCGTCGTGGAAGGGGCACAGGCCCTTGAAGGAGCCGACACCGCCGGAGCGCAGGGTCACCTGCTCCCCCACGACCTCGTCGAGGCGGACACGCTCCTTGACGGCCACGAGGTCGTCTGGATGGATGCGCCCTGCCACGGGTCGAGTCTAGGCGCCGGTACCGACACGACCCGCGGGCGGCGGGTGGCAGGATCGCCCCGTGAGCAGCGAGCAGACCAGCGGTGACGACCGCACCTGGGGCTTCCGCACCCGCGCCGTGCACGCGGGCGCCGTCCCGGAGCCCACCACCGGGGCCCGCGCCGTCCCGATCTTCCAGACGACGAGCTTCGTCTTCGAGGACGCCGCCGACGCCGCGAACCTCTTCGCGCTGCAGAAGTACGGCAACATCTACTCGCGCATCTCCAACCCCACGGTCGCCGCGTTCGAGGAACGCATCGCCTCCCTCGAGGGCGGGCTCGGTGCCCTGGCCTGCGCGAGCGGGCAGTCCGCGGAGTTCCTCACGTTCGCCGCGCTCGCAGGGGCGGGCGACCACGTCGTGGCCTCCAACAACCTCTACGGCGGAACCGTCACCCAGCTCGACGTGACGATGCGCCGCTTCGGCGTCGACACCGTGTTCGTCGACCCGACCCCGGACGCGGTCCGCGCCGCGATCACGGACGAGACCCGGTTCGTCTTCACCGAGCTCGTCGCGAACCCCTCCACGGTCGTCGCCGACATCCGGGCCCTGGCCGACGTGGCCCACGCGGCGGGCATCCCCCTCATCGTCGACGCCACCACCGCGACGCCGTACCTGTGCCGACCGATCGAGCACGGAGCCGACATCGTCATCCACTCCGCCACGAAGTTCCTCGGCGGCCACGGCACCACGCTCGGCGGGGTGGTCGTCGACGCCGGCACGTTCCCGTGGGACAACGGCAAGTTCCCGGCCATGACCGAACCGGTCGCCTCCTACGGCGGCCTGTCCTGGTGGGGGAACTTCGCCGAGTACGGGTTCCTCACGAAGCTGCGCAGCGAGCAGCTGCGCGACATCGGCGCGACCCTGTCCCCGCACTCGGCGTTCCTGCTCCTCATGGGCGTGGAGACGCTGCCGCAGCGCATGCGCGAGCACGTCGCCAACGCCCAGCGCATCGCGACGTGGCTCGAGGCCGACGAACGGGTGTCCTGGGTGCGGTACTCGGGCCTGCCCTCGCACTCCCACCACGACCTCGCCCAGCGGTACCTGCCCGAAGGACCGGGCGCGGTGTTCTCGTTCGGCGTCGTCGGCGGACGCGCTGCGGGAGAACGGTTCATCGACAGCGTGCAGCTGTGCTCGCACCTGGCGAACATCGGCGACGCGCGCACCCTCGTCCTGCACCCCGCCTCGACGACGCACCAGCAGTTGTCCGCCGACCAGCTCCAGGCCGCCGGAGTGCCCGCGGACCTCATCCGCATCAGCGTGGGCCTCGAGGACGTCGAGGACGTCCTGTGGGACCTCGACCAGGCCCTCGCCGCGGCCGTGAAGGGGAACTCGTGAGCGACCCGCAGACCACGTCGGGCAGCCCCTCCGACGTCGGCACCGTCGCGGCCCCGGAGAACCTGCAGGAACAGCCCGCGGCGACGGGGTCGAAGGACGCCCCCGCCACGACCTGGAAGGCCCCCACGGCGGGTGAACGGCTGCGCATCCTGCGCCGCACGAAGACCGTCGCGGTCCTCGGAGCGTCGAACAAGCCGTCCCGCGCGTCCTACTTCGTGCAGACGTACCTGCTGGCCGACTCCGACTTCGAGCTCTGGTTCGTCAACCCGAACGAGACGGAGGTCCTCGGCCGTCCGGCGTACCCCTCGCTCGCGGAACTGCCCGGGGTGCCGGACCTGGTGGACGTGTTCCGCCGGCCCAGCGAACTCGACGCGGTCCTCGACGACGTCATCGCGGTCGGCTCCCCCGTGATGTGGATGCAGCTCGGGCTCGCCGACGAGGCCGTCGCCCGCCGGGGCGCCGAGCACGGCGTCACCGTCGTCATGAACCGCTGCCTGAAGATCGAGCACGCCCGGTTCCACGGTGGGCTGCACCTGGCCGGGTTCGACACCGGGGTGATCTCCGCGCGGCGCCGCAGCCGGTGACGTCCCGGTCTCCACAGGCCCCCGCCGTCCACCACCGGACGGCGGCCGCGGCCGGGAGCACCGGGCCGCGCCTAGCGTCCGGGGAATGACCAGACGACTCCCCTGGGTGGCCCTCGGCGCCGGCGGCGTCATCGCCGTGCAGTCCGCCGCCGGGCTCGGCCTCGTCGCCCACGCCTTCTCGACCGACGGCGACGACCGCGAGACGACCACGAACCCACCCGTGGCGCGGGAGCTGGACTCCCCGCCGCCCTGGCCCGTCGGCACCTGCCTGCGCGAGGAACGACGTGCCCCGTGCGCCGACGGGCACGACGCGGAGGTCGTGGCCATCACCGACCCCGGCGGCGTGCCCACGGAGGACGTGCGGCGCTGGACGGCCGACGCCGCGTGCGCCCGGACCGTGACCACCCTCGCCGCCGACCTGCGGCCGGCGCTGTTCACCTACGCCTCGCTGTACCCCTCCGAGGAGGTGTCCCGGCAGGACGACCGCGTCACGTGCCTCCTGGTCGCACCCCGTCGCAGCCCGCTGGTGGGCTCGCTGACGACCGGCGACCTGCGTCCGCCGACACCGCCCCTACCGTTCGAGTGACACGCCACGGGGTCCGGTGAGCCGACGGTGCCAGGCCAGGGCCGAGACGTCGGTGAGCGAGGCGACCTGGTCCACGACGACGCGCAACCGGGCGGCGTCGTCGACGGCGTGGGCGTGGTCCTCGCGGAACGGCGGTTCCAGGAGTTCGGGGCCGCCCGCGACGAGCGCCTCGAGCAGTTCGTGCAGGAGTTCGCGCTGGCGCGCGTAGAACGGCTGCCGTTCCTGCGCACTCATGACGAAGGTCGCCGCGACCCCCTTGAGGACGGCGACCTCCAGGGCCGTCTCCTCCGGGACGACGACGTCGGCCGCGTACCGCGTGAGCCGGCCGTCGCCGTGCCGCTCGCGCGTGGCGCGTTCGGCGGCCCCCGCGAAGCGCCCGATGAGCTGGGAGGTCATGTCCTTGAGCGCGGCCAGGTGCCGGCGGCCGCCGAACACCTCGCCGGGCCGTTCGGCGGCCCAGAACCCGGAGGAGGAGAGTCGTTGCAGCGCAGCACCCACCGCGTCGTCGGTCGCGTCGGGCACGTACCAGGCGCGCACCTGCTCGGCCACGCGGGCGCGGATCTCGGCCTGCTCGAGCCAGTCGAGGCGGACGTGACCGGCGACCACCGCGTCCTCGACGTCGTGCACCGAGTAGGCCACGTCGTCGGCGAAGTCCATGACCTGCGCCTCGACGCACGGCCGGTTCTCCGGCGCTGCCCCGCGCAACCAGGTGAACACCTCGGCGTCGTCGGTGTAGGCCCCGAACTTCGACGTGACCCGGGGAGCCTTGCCGTGCAGCCACGGGTACTTCGTCGAGGCGTCGAGGCTGGCCCGGGTGAGGTTCAGCCCCACCGGGGAGCCGTCCACGGCGACGGACTTGGGTTCCAGACGCGTGAGGATGCGCAGGGTCTGGGCGTTGCCCTCGAATCCGCCGATGCCCACCGCGGCCTCGGCCAGCGCGCGTTCGCCGTTGTGCCCGAAGGGCGGGTGCCCGAGGTCGTGCGCGAGGCACGCGGTGTCGACGACGTCCGGGTCGCACCCCAGCGCGGCGCCGAGCTCCCGGCCGACCTGGGCGACCTCGAGGGAGTGCGTCAGCCGGTTGCGGACGAAGTCGTCGGTCCCGGGGCCGACGACCTGCGTCTTGGCCGCCAGCCGGCGCAGCGCCGAGGAGTGCAGGACGCGGGCACGGTCGCGCATGAAAGCGCTGCGGCCGTGGGTCTTCGGAGGTTCGGTGGCCCACCGTTCGAGGTCCGCGGGACCGTAGCCCGTCATCCGCCGGACACCGAGAGCTCGGCCGCGCGGATCATCTCGGCGGCGGCGCCGGTGAGTTCCTGGGAGTCCAGCCACCCCTCGGGCAGCGCGACCCGCGCCTGCGGGGACCCGGCCCGTCCGCGCGAACCCTCCGCCGCGGCGCCGGGGTACGGCTGGTCCAGGTCGAGGTCGGCGATGAGCTCGTCGAGGGCCTCGAGCGTGTCGACGAGGCCCAGCCTGGCCCGCATGTCGCCGCCGACGGCGTACCCCTTGAAGTACCAGGAGATGTGCTTGCGGATGTCGCGGCAGCCGCGCAGCTCGTCCTCGTGGAACGCGACGAGCAGTTCGGCGTGCCGGCGCAGGACGGCCGTCACCTGGCGCAGACCGGGGCGGACCCGGTCCGGGCGTCCCGCGAACCCCGCCTCGAGGTCGGCGAACAGCCAGGGCCGGCCCAGGCAGCCGCGGCCGACGACGACACCGTCGACCCCGGTGCGCTGCACCATGTCGAGGGCGTCCTCGGCGCTCCACACGTCACCGTTGCCGAGGACCGGGATCGACGTCACGGTCTCGCGCAGGCGCGCGATGGCGTCCCAGTCGGCGTGGCCGGAGTAGTGCTGGGAGGCCGTGCGTCCGTGCAGGGCGACGGCCGCGACGCCCTCCTGCTCGGCGGTGCGACCGGCCTGCAGGTAGGTGAGGTGGTCGTCGTCGATGCCCTTGCGCATCTTCACCGTGACGGGGATGCCGCCCTTGGCGGCCTCGGTCACCGCGCCGCGCACGATCTGCCGGAAGAGGTCCGCCTTCCACGGCAGGGCGGACCCACCGCCCTTGCGCGTCACCTTCGGCACGGGGCAGCCGAAGTTCAGGTCGACGTGGTCGGCGAGGTCCTCGGCCACGACCATCTCGACGGCCTTGGACACCGTGACGGGGTCGACGCCGTACAGCTGCAGGCTGCGCGGGCGCTCGTCGGGGGTGAAGGAGATGAGCTTCATCGTCTCCGGCGTCCGCTCCACGAGCGCGCGGGAGGTGATCATCTCGCTGACGTAGAACCCCTCCCCCTGCTCACGGCAGAGCTGGCGGTAGGCGGCGTTGGTGATGCCGGCCATCGGCGCCAGGACGACCGGGGTCGCCGAGACGAGGGGGCCGATCCTCAGCGGCCGGACGGCGGTCGACGTGGGTGCACTCACGCACCCATTGTGACCCCCCGGGCGGACCCGTCCGTCGGAGTGGCGTCAGAGCCAGCCGTTCGACTCCGCGAGCCGGACGGCCTCGGCGCGGGTGCGGGCGCCCGTCTTGCCGATCGCGGCGGACAGGTGGTTGCGCACCGTGCCCTCGGACAGGTGCAGGGCGGCGGCGAGGTCCGCGACCGTGCAGCCGTCGCGGGCGGCGCGCAGCACCTGCGTCTCGCGCTCGGTGAGCGGGGTCAGACCGGCGGCGAGGGACTCGGCCGCGAGCGCCGGGTCCACGACGCGCAGACCGGAGGCGACGCGGCGGACGACGTCGGCGAGCTCCCGGGCCGGGGTGTCCTTGACGACGAAGCCCGCCGCGCCGGCCTCCATGGCCCGGCGCAGGTACCCGGGGCGGCCGAACGTCGTGACGACGAGCACGCGGGTGGCGGGGACCGCGCGGCGGACGGCGGCCGTGGCGGCGATGCCGTCCAGGCCCGGCATCTCGATGTCCATGAGGACGACGTCGGGGCGCAGCGTCCGGCACGCTTCGACGACCTCGTCGCCGCGCGAGACCTCGCCGACGACCTCCAGGTCGCCCTCGAGCGAGAGCAGGGCGGCGAGGGCGCCCCGCACGAGGGCCTGGTCGTCGGCGAGCAGGAGCCGGATCACACCCGCACCGCCAGCTCGAACCCGCCGTGCTCGGACCGCCCGACGGTCACGGCCCCGCCGACGGCCTGCGCGCGGACCGCCAGCCCGGCCAGGCCGTTCCCCCGTTCCCCCGCCGGCCGCGGCCCGGTCCCGTCGTCGGCGACGACGACACCGCCCGGCTCGACGCGGACCCAGCAGGTGCGGGCCCCGGAGTGCCGGACGACGTTCGTGACGCCCTCGCGCACGACCCAGCCGAACAGCTCCTGGAGTTCGGGGTCGACCTCGTCGACCGTTCCCGGCAGTTGCGCGGTGATGCCGGCGGCGGCGAGGGCCTGCCGGGCACCGGCGAGCTCGGTGCCGAGCGAGACGTCGCGGAACCCCTCGAGCGCGGCGCGGACGTCGCTGAGCGCGGTGCGGGCCAGGCGTTCGACGTCGGCCACCTCGGCGCGGGCCCGGGCCGGGTCGGTGTCGAGCAGGCGCCCGGCGAGCTCGGCCTTGAGCGTGATGACGGTGAGGGAGTGCCCGAGCAGGTCGTGCAGGTCGCGGGAGAAGCGGCCGCGCTCCTCGGCGACCGCCAGCCGGGCCAGGTCCTGCCGCGCGACGGCGAGCTGGTGGCCGCGGGCGACGAGCCGGGTGGTCCCGAGGGTGGCGGCCGTGGCGAAGAACGCGCCGATCGCGGTGCCCTCGAGCCCGTCCCACCCGGGCACGACGCGGCCGAGCGCCGCCACCAGCACGATGAGGGAGACGGCGACGGCGGCGGCCTGCCGGAACGGCAGGGCGAAGGCGGCGTACGCGCAGAGGAAGAAGACGCTGTTGAACCCGCTCGTCCCGGCCCCCGGCACCATGAGGGCGGTGAGGACCGACAACGCCACCAGGCCCAGGACGGCCTCGCGGGGGGCGACCTCGAGCCGGCCCGCGACCCGCATCCGGCCCCAGCCGCGGGACAGCAGCAGGAAGTAGGTCACCCCGAAGGCGAGCGTGGCGAGGATGGACAGCGTCCCGAGGCGGCGGTCGGGGTTGCCCCAGGCGTCCTCGACGGTCTGGACGAGGATGAGCAGCCAGACGCCCGCGAACAGGTACCCCGAACCGCGCATGCGGGGCACCGCCAACGGGGCCAGCGGTTCGCGCGGCGGCACGGGAGCACCCTCCCACGCCGCCGCGCCCGACCCGTCCCGCACCTCGTCCTGCTGCGAGGTGCTCACACCCGGCCGGTGTCCCGGCGGAACAGCAGGGCCGCCCCCGCGCCGAAGACCGCGGTCCACACGACGAGGTTGGCGATCGCCCCGACGAAGGACCCGTCGTGCGACAGCTGCCAGTGCGCCAGCACCCCGACCCCGTAGGCGGGGGTGAACGAGGCGACCGTCTGCAGGGTGTGGCCGAAGATGCTCAGCGGCACGAACAACCCGCCGAGCAGGGCGAGCAGCGCGAGCACCGGACCCATGACCTGCATGGCGTTCTCGGACGGCACGAGGTAGCCGATCGCCAGCCCGAGGGCGGCGAAGACGAGCGAGCCGATCCACGCGACGAGCCCGCCCACGACCCACGCCGAGGCGCGCATCCGGGCGCCCGTCGCGGCGCCGATGACGAGTTCCACGGCGACGGGGATGACGGCGATGCTCGCGGCGGCGATGACCTTGCTGGCGACGTAGGTGGCCGGCCGCATCGGGGTCAGCCGCAGCTGCCGGCTCCACCCGCTCGCGCGTTCCACCGCGACCGACGCCCCGACGCTCGTCGCGGCGACCATGGCGCCGTAGACGGCGAAGCTCAGCATCACGTACGCCTTGGCGTCCGCCCCGGGCTGGGAGGCGCCGAAGGAGAAGTAGAAGACGACGGGCATGACGAGCGTGAAGACCAGCGTCCGCCGGTTGCGCAGCACGCGGCGGATGTCGAGCTGCACGTAGAGCGGGTTGACCAGGCCCCGCGGGACCTCCGCAGCCGGCGCGGGAGTGACGGTGAGCGTGCTCATCGGGAGACCTCCGAGGTGGTGGCGCTGGTGAGGGAGACGAAGGCGTCCTCGAGCCCGCGGGCCGTGATCTCGAGGTCGGTGGCCGGCGTGCGGGTCAGCAGGAACCGCGCGACGGCGTCGGAGTCGTTGGCGTGCACGACGACCTGGTCGCCGTTGAGTTCGAGGTCGTCGACACCGGGCAGGCCGTCCAGGTCGGCCAGGTGCGCCCCCGGCCACGTCGCGCGCACGAGCCGTCCGGAGGACAGGGCCTTGATCTGCGACGGCGTGCCGTCGGCGACGACCTTGCCGTGGGCCACGAGGACGATGCGGTCGGCGTAGGTGTCCGCCTCCTCCAGGTAGTGGGTGGCGAACACGACGGTCCGTCCGCGGCGGGCGTCGTCGCGGATGGCGCCCCAGAACGCCCGGCGGCCCTCGACGTCCATGCCGGTCGTCGGCTCGTCGAGCACGAGCAGGCGCGGGTCGGGCAGCAGGGCCATGGCGAAGCGGAGCCGCTGCTGCTCCCCGCCGGAGCACTTGCCGACGCGCCGGTCGGCGATGGCGGTGATGCCGGCGCGGTCGAGGACGACGTCGACGGGCTGCGTGCGGGCGAAGAGGGAGGCGGTCATCTGGACGGTCTCGCGGACGGTGAGGTCCTTGAGGAGCCCGCCGCTCTGCATGACGGCCGAGACCCAGCCGTGGGCGACGGCGTCGCGCGGACTGGTGCCGTAGACGCTCACCGAGCCCGACGTGGGCTGGGACAGACCGAGGACGACGTCGATGGTCGACGTCTTCCCGGCGCCGTTGGGACCGAGGAAGGCGACGACCTCCCCCGGGCGCACGACGAGGTCGAGGCCGTCGACGGCACTGACCTGACCGAAGCGCTTGTGGAGGGACTCGATGGCGATCGCGGGCGGCGCCACCGTGGGGACGGCGCCCGGGTCGGTCGTGGTGGCCGGCGCTGCCGGCGTGCTCATCTCCATGCCGACCACCCTGCCGACGGCCGCACCACCGCACCCCGGCCCCGCGTCACCCCCGGGCCGTGACGGATGTCATGCCCGGTGCTGCGGCGTCCCGTCCGGGCGGCGCAGGACGGCGAAGACGGCGAGCCCGGCCAGCAGCCCCCAGAACGCGCTGCCGATGCCGGCGAAGGTGAGCCCCGAGGCGACGACGGCGAACGTGGCCCCCGCCGTCACCCGGTGCGCGGTGTCGGCCAGGGCCGAGACGAGCCCTCCGACGAAGGAGTCCAGGAGGGCCAGACCGGCGACGGCCTCGACGAGCACGGGGTCGGTGGTGCCGACCAGGCCCGCGATGGGGGCGGCGAGCAGCCCGAGGACGAGGTAGCCCGTCCCCCCGGCGACGGCCGCGATCCAGCGCCGCCCGGGGTCCCGGTCGGCGCCCGGCCCGGCGATGATGCCGGCCGCGAGCGCCGACAGGTTGACGCTGTGCCCGCCGAAGAGGGCCGCCACGCCGCTGCCCAGACCCGCACCCACGAGCACCCGCCCCGTCGGCACGTCCCGGTAGCCGAGCTGCTCGAGGATCGTGAACCCGGGGATGTTCTGCCCGGCCATCGTCACGACGTACAGGGGCACGCCGAGGGAGACCAGGAGGTACGCGTCGAACTGCGGCAGGACGGGTGCCAGCGTGGGGACCCAGTGCAGCGCAGTGCCCGTCGGCAGGTCGGCGACGGTCGCGGCGAGCGCGACGACCATCGCCCCGGGCACGGCCAGCGCCGGGCGCCACCGCCGCAGCACGAGCCACACGGCGACGACGAGCAGCGCCACGACCGGTGTGCGGCGCACCGCCGTCACGGGCGCCAGGCACAGCGGGAACAGGACACCGGCCAGCAACGCGCCGGCGACGGGCGTCGGGACGCGGCGCACCCAGCGGGCCAGGGCGGGCCAGGCGCCGGTGACGACGACGAGCAGCGCGCACAGCAGGAAGGCGCCGACGGCCGCGCCGAGCGAACCGGTCCTGCCCTGGGCCGCCACGAGGAGTGCGGCGCCCGGGGTGGACCAGACGAACGACAGCGGCAACCGGGTGCGCCACGACAGCAGCCCCGCCAGGACGAACTGCGCCAGGCACAGCGCCAGGAGCCCCGACGCCGCCTGCGCCGGGCTCGCCCCGACGGCCGCGAGACCGGCGAGGACGAGCACGAACGAGGAGGCGAACCCCGTGACGGCGGCGACCGCCCCGGCCGCCAGCGGCTGGCGGAGCGGCCCGGGCCGGGTCTGCGCCACCGGGGCGTCAGGCGCCGAGGAGGCGGGCCCCCAGCCAGTCGGCCACCTGACCGAGGCCGACGCGCTCCTGCGCCATGGTGTCGCGCTCGCGGATGGTCACGGCCTGGTCCTCGAGGGTGTCGAAGTCCACCGTGATGCAGTACGGCGTGCCGACCTCGTCGTGGCGGCGGTAGCGGCGGCCGATGGCGCCGGCGTCGTCGAACTCGACGTTCCAGTACTTCCGCAGCTCCGCCGCGAGGTCCTTCGCCTTGGGCGAGAGCTGCTCGTTGCGCGAGAGCGGGAACACGGCGGCCTTGACCGGGGCGAGGCGGTGGTCCAGGCGCAGCACGGTGCGCTTGTCGACGCCACCCTTGGTGTTGGGGGCCTCGTCCTCGGTGTAGGCGTCGACGAGGAACGCCATGAGCGAACGGGTCAGGCCCGCTGCCGGTTCGATGACGTAGGGCACCCAGCGCTCGCCCTTGGTCTGGTCGAAGTACGACAGGTCGACGCCGGACTCCTTGCCGTGCGTCGTCAGGTCGTAGTCGGTGCGGTTGGCGATGCCCTCCAGCTCACCCCACTCCGACCCCTGGAACCCGAAGCGGTACTCGATGTCCACGGTCCGCTTGGAGTAGTGCGACAGCTTCTCGGCGGGGTGCTCGAAGAACCGCAGGTTCCCGGCGTCGATGCCCAGGCCCGTGTACCAGGACATGCGCTCGTCGAGCCAGTACTGGTGCCACTCCTCGTCCGTGCCGGGTTCGACGAAGAACTCCATCTCCATCTGCTCGAACTCGCGCGTGCGGAAGATGAAGTTCCCCGGCGTGATCTCGTTGCGGAAGCTCTTGCCGATCTGGCCGATGCCGAACGGCGGCTTCTTGCGCGCCGAGCCCATGACGTTGGCGAAGTTCACGAAGATGCCCTGGGCCGTCTCGGGCCGCAGGTAGTGCAGGCCCTCCTCGTTGTCGACGGCGCCGAGGTAGGTCTTCATGAGGCCCGAGAAGTCACGGGGTTCGGTCCACTGCCCGCGCACCCCGGTGTCGGGGTCGGGGACGTCGGCGAGGCCGTTCTCCGGCGGGTGGCCGTGCTTGGCCTCGTACGCCTCGAGGAGGTGGTCGGCGCGGTAGCGCTTGTGGGTCTGCAGGGACTCCACGAGCGGGTCGGTGAAGACGGCGACGTGACCCGACGCCTCCCACACGCGGCGCGGGAGGATGACCGAGGAGTCCAGGCCCACGACGTCCTCGCGGGTCGTGACCATCCGGCGCCACCACTGGCGCTTGATGTTCTCCTTCAGCTCCACGCCGAGGGGTCCGTAGTCCCAGGCCGAGCGGGTACCGCCGTAGATCTCCCCCGACGGGAACACGAAGCCCCGCCGCTTGGCGAGGTTGATGACGGCGTCGAGGCGGGATGCGGCCACGCTGGGTCTCCTGTCCGGCTGGGTGTCGGCGGCGCCCGCGCCACCGGCGCGGACCCTGTGAGGTTACGCGGTGAGCGAGCGCCCACGGCGACGGGTCGCGACCGTTCGGCCCGGACGGCCCAGCCGCCGTAGGCTGACCTGACCCGCCCGGGGGCTCCGGGCCGATCCGTGAGGAGTGCGAGGAACCGTGACGGTGCCGGCTCGTCGGTCCACGAAGCAGCGGACGGCCGTCTCGGCGGTCCTCGACGAGGCGGACGCGTTCATCTCGGCCCAGGACCTGCACGCCAAGCTGCGCGAACGCGGCGAGAACGTCGGTCTGGCCACCGTCTACCGCGCGCTGCAGGTGCTCGCGGAGGACGGTGACGTCGACGTCCTGCGCACCGACGACGGCGGCGAGGCCGTCTACCGCCGCTGCAGCACCGGTCACCACCACCACCTCGTCTGCCGCCGCTGCGGCGCGACCGTCGAGGTCGAGGGCCCGCAGGTCGAGGCGTGGGCACGGCGCATCGGTGCCGAGCACGGCTTCACGGCCGTCCAGCACGTCGTCGAGGTCTTCGGCGTCTGCGCCGCCTGCAGCGCCCAGGCCTGACCCTCCCCGCACCCCGCCCCGCCCCGTCCCGCGCCTTACCCCGGCGCCCCGACCCGCGGCGGAAAACACTCTTTCCGCCCCTCCAAGACGACTTCAGGGGCGGAGAGAGTGTTTTCCGCCCGGGGTCCGGGGGCGTGCAGGCAGGGCGTGCAGGCAGGGCGTGGAGGCAGGGCGGGGGTGGGGGTCAGCGGTCCCCGAGCCAGGGTTCGAGGCCGTCCTCGGGCGCGGTCCACGCGGTGCTCTCGGCGGGGGTGGCGAGGATGCGCTCGAAGGCCGCGCTGACGCGGTCGGCGTCCCCCTCGTCCACCCCGGTGACGACGAGGCGCGTACGGGGACGTTCCCCGCGACGGCCGTCCCAGGTCCCGATCGTGCCGATGCTGAGCTGCCCGCCGGCCCCGTCCCACGCGCACACGACGTCCGGACGCGAAGGCACCCAGAAGTAGCCGCGGGCCCGCAGCCGGCCCGCCCCGACGGCCTCGATCTCCTCCAGCAACCGGCCCGGGTGCAGGGGCGCCGGGGTGTGCAGGTCGAGCGTGAAGACGCCCAGCCGGTCGCGGGCGCCGCTCGGTCGGACGGCGCGCAGGTCGCTGCGGCGCAAGGGTTCCGCTGCGAGACCGGGGGTGGCGAGGCGGCGCGGAGCCAGGACGTCGGACGCGTCGACGGCCAGCAGGTCGGCGACGACGCACCCGGGGGCGGTGACGTGGTCGAGCAGCACGGCCGAGCGCGCGGGCAGGTCGCCGTCGACGAGCACGAGGTCGGCCTCGTCGAGCTGGTGGGCCAGCACCTCCCCCACCGCGCGCTCGCCCTCCTCCCCGTCGGCGCCGGGCACGAGCTCGTCGCCGAGGAGGTCCTCGAGCAGGCCCGGACCGTGCACGACCGAGACGACGCCGGCGACCGCGACGAGGTCGGCGAGCGCGTCCGGGCCGTCGACGCCGTGGGTCAGCGCCTGCAGGACGGCGAGCGGTTCGGCGGCCGCGGGCAGCGCGAGGACGAGGTGCTCGGCCGTCCCGGCGCGGGCGAGCGCGGCGACCGTCGGCAGCACGTCCTCCCGCAGGGCGCAGCCGAGGCAGGCGTGCTCCACGGGGACCCGCACGTCCTCCAGGACCCGCTCGACGGTGGCGGCGAGGCGGTGCAACCGGCCGGGGGCCAGGTCGTAGCGCAGCAGGACCGCTCCGGGCCGGCCCCACAGGGCGGCGGCGGTCGCGCTGTCGCGCAGCACGGGGTCCATCGACGTCAGCACGGTCACGGGCAGGCTCACGAGCACTCCTTGATGAGATCCGTTCTCAAGAAGAACGACGCTAGCAGACGCCCCGACGCGCCCCACGCGGTCCCGGGTGCCGAGCACAGGCAGTGACCCCCGGTAACGTCAGCCTCCAACCACCGTTGTCGACACCACCGGGAGTACCCGTGAACCGCTCCGAGCTCGTCACCGCCGTCGCCCAGCGCGCCGGCCTGACGCAGTCCGACACCGACTCCGTGATCAACGCGCTGGGCGACGTGCTCGTCGAGGCCGTCGGCAAGGGCGAGCCCGTCAAGCTGCCGGGTCTGCTCACGGTCGAGCGCGTCGAGCGGGCCGCCCGCACCGGCCGCAACCCGCGCACGGGCGAGACCATGGAGATCGCCGCCTCCTACGGCGCCAAGCTGACCGCCGGCTCCAAGCTCAAGGCCGCCGCCAACGGCAGCTGAGCCGTCCCGCCGCCCGCCTCCCCGCCGCAGGACCCCCTCGGTTTCGCTTCCGGGGGGTGACACGCCAGACTGCCCCGCGAGAAGCAGTCAGCACGTGCACAGGAGTCAGTGTCGACCTCCGAGCACTCGGCAGGGAGGCGAGGCGTCGATGAGCGCACCGACGGACGAAGGACTGCAGCCCGACCTGCAGACCCCGCCCGAGCAGACCGCGTCCGAGACCCCCCGCGCGTCGCACGACGCGCTCACGGTCGACGGGGTCTCCTCGGACGAGGGCCACGCCGCACTGCGGGCGTCGGTCCGCAAGCTCGGGGAACTCCTCGGGGAGTCCCTCACCCGCCACGAGGGCCGCGAACTCCTCGACCTCGTCGAGCAGGTCCGCCAGCTGGCCCGCCGCCCCGACGACGGCGCGGAACTGGCCCAGCTGCTGTCCGGCGTCGACGACGCCACCGCGATCAACCTGGCCCGCGCCTTCACGGCCTACTTCCAGCTGGCCAACGCCTCCGAGCAGCTGCACCGCGGCCTGGAGCTGTCCCGCGCCTCCGCGGGCGGCCTCGACGGCACGCTCGAACGGCTCGGCGAGGCCCTGCGCTCGGGCGACCTCGACCAGGCCACCGCCGGGGAGATCCTCGGCCGCCTGCAGCTGCGTCCCGTCTTCACGGCGCACCCCACCGAGTCCAGCCGCCGCTCGGTCCTGGACCTGCTGCTGCGGATCACGACGATCGTCGAGGCCTCCGAGGACGGCTCCCAGCGTCCGCTGGAGGCCCGTCGCGGCCAGCGCCGCCTCGCCGAGCTCGTCGACGAGCTGTGGCAGACCGACGAGCTGCGCGTGCTGCGCCCGCGACCGGCCGACGAGGCCCGCTCGGCTCTGCACTACCTGCGCAACCTCACCTCCACGGTGCTGCCCGACCTGCTCGAGGACCTGGCCGTCGGGCTCGGCCAGCTCGGGCTCGAGCTCCCCGCCGACGCCCAGCCCCTGCGCTTCGGCAACTGGGTCGGCGGCGACCGCGACGGCAACCCCAACGTCACGCCCGAGGTGACCGCCGAGGTCCTCGGCATGCAGCACGACGCCGCCCTCGACGTCCTCGCCGCGGCCACGCGCGACCTCATGACCGAGCTCGCGGCCTCCACCCAGATCGTCGGCGTCTCCGACGAGCTGCTGGCCTCCCTCGAGGCGGACGCGCAGGCGATGCCCGAGGTGCGGGCCGCGCGCGCCCACCTCAACGGCGAAGAGCCGTACCGGTTCAAGCTGTCCTACGTCCTGGCCCGGTTGGAGGGCACCCGCGCCCGCCTGCACAGCGGGGCCGAGCACGTCCCCGGCCGCGACTACGCCGGGGTCGAGGAGTACACCGCCGAGATCCGGATGCTGCAGGACTCCTTGCGCGTCAACGACGGTGACCTCGTCGCCGACGGCGCCGTCGCCCGCCTGCTGCGCGTGGCCCGCGCCGTCGGGTTCGGGCTGGCCACGCTCGACGTGCGCGAGGACGCCGGCAAGCACCACACCGCGCTGGCCGCGATCTACGACCGCCTCGGCGAACTCATCACGCCCTACGCCGACCTGGACCGGACCGCGCGCACGAAGCTGCTGTCGAAGGAGCTCACGGGGCACCGGCCGCTCATCGGTTCGGCCGCGCGGACGCTGACGGACACCCCCGCCCGGGTGCTGCAGCTGTTCTCGACGATCCGCACCTCGCTGGACCGCTACGGCGACGACGTCATCGAGACGTACATCGTCTCCATGACCAAGGGCATCGACGACATCTTCGCCGTCGTCGTCCTGGCCCGGGAGGTCGGACTCGTCGACCTCGCCGAGACGCCCGGGGCCAACGACGTGGCGCGCATCGGGTTCGCCCCGCTGTTCGAGACGGTCACCGAACTCGAGAACGCCGAGGAACTCCTCGAGGGGCTGCTGTCGGACCCCTCCTACCGTCGCGTCGTCGCCGCCCGCGGGGACGTGCAGGAGATCATGCTCGGCTACTCCGACTCCTCCAAGGACGCCGGGATCGCGGCCTCCCGCTGGCAGATCCACCGCGCCCAGCGCGCGCTGCGCGACGTGGCCCTGCGTCGCGGCGTCACGCTGCGGCTGTTCCACGGCCGCGGCGGGTCCGTCGGCCGCGGCGGCGGCCCCACCGGCGAGGCCATCCTCGCCCAGCCCTACGGCACGCTCGACGGCCCGATCAAGGTCACCGAGCAGGGCGAGGTGATCTCCGACAAGTACGTGCAGCCGCGGCTGGCCCGGCACAACCTCGAGGTCGCCCTGTCGGCCGCGCTCGAGGCGTCCACGTTGCACCGCACGCCGTTGCAGCCGCGGTCCGTCCTCGACGGTTGGGACGACACGATGTCCGTCGTGGCCGCCGCCGGCCAGGTCGCCTACCGCGCGCTCGTGCGCGACCCCGGTCTGGTGCCGTTCTTCCTGTCCGCCACGCCCGTGGAGGAACTGGGCAACCTCAACATCGGCTCCCGCCCCTCCCGCCGCCCCGGCGGCACCGGTGGGCTGGAGGACCTGCGGGCCATCCCGTGGGTGTTCGGCTGGACGCAGAGCCGCATCAACGTCCCCGGCTGGTTCGGCGTCGGGTCGGGTCTGAAAGCCGCGCGCGAGGCCGGCCGCGAGGACGACCTGCGCGCGATGTTCGCCGACTGGGCGTTCTTCCGCAGCTTCGTCTCCAACGTGCAGATGACGTTGGCCAAGACCGACCTGGGGATCGCGGCGCACTACGTCGAGGAACTCGTCGACCCCGACGCGCGCAGCGCCTTCGAGACCATCCGGGCCGAGCACGCCACGACGCTCGAGCAGGTGCTGTGGCTGACGGGCCAGGACGAACTGCTCGAGTCCGCCCCCGTCCTGCGCCGCACCCTGGAACTGCGCGACGCCTACCTAGCGCCGTTGCACGCGTTGCAGGTGTCGCTGCTGGCGCGTTCGCGCGCCAGCGGTGAGGACGTCGACCCGGCCCTGCGCCGCGCCCTCCTGCTGACGATCAACGGGATCGCCGCCGGGATGCGCAACACCGGCTGAGACCGCCCTCCCGGGGGGATCGTTGTCCGGCGCCAAGGCGCCGGACAACGATCACTCCCCCGCGGCCTGCTCGTCCGTCGGGTCCGGGGCGTCGGCCGCCCCGCCGTAGCGGCGGTTGCGCGTCGCGTACGTCTCGATCGCCGCCCACAGCGCCCGCCGGTCGACGTCGGGCCAGAGCACGTCCGAGAACACCATCTCGGCGTACGTCGACTGCCAGGGCAGGAACCCCGACGTCCGCTGCTCCCCCGAGGACCGCCAGAACAGGTCCACGTCCGGCATGTCGGGTTCGTCGAGGTAGCGGGCGAACGTGCGCTCGTCGATCCGGTCGGGGTTCACGACGCCCGCGGCGACGTCCTGCGCCAGCGCGCGGGCGGCGTCGGCGATCTCGGCGCGACCGCCGTAGTTCACGCACATCGTCAGCGTGCAGACGGTGTTCTCGCGCGTCATCTCCTCGGCCGTCTCCAGCTCGCTGATGACGCTGCGCCACAGGCGGGGACGACGACCCGCCCACCGCACGCGGACCCCCCAGGAGTCCATGACGTCGCGGCGCCGGCGGATCACGTCGCGGTTGAACCCCATGAGGAACTTGACCTCCTCGGGGCTGCGCCGCCAGTTCTCCGTGGAGAACGCGTACGCCGAGACGTGGGTGACACCGATCTCCACGGCGCCCGCGACGACGTCCAGCAGGGACGCCTCGCCCATCTTGTGGCCCTCGATGCGGGACAACCCCTGCTGGTTCGCCCAGCGGCCGTTGCCGTCCATGACGATCGCGACGTGCTTCGGGACCTGGTCGGCCGGCAGCTGCGGCGGTCGCGCGCCCGAGGGGTGCGGCGGCGGCGGGACGACCGGGCGCCCCTGGCGCGGGGAGGTCGGGGCGGAGCGGCGTCGTCGGGGTCCGGTCACGGGCACGGGCACCAGGGTGCCAGGTGGGACCATGGGGCACGTGCCCGACCACGTGACCTCCCCCACCCCCGCCCGGACCGCCCTCGTCCGCCACGGCGAGACGGACTGGAACCGCGACGGGCGGCTCCAGGGCCGCACCGACATCCCGCTCAACGACACCGGCCGCGCGCAGGCTCGCGCCCTGGCCGAACTGCTCGCCGAACCCCTCGGGGACGACCTCCCGTGGGCCGCGGTCACGTCCTCCCCGCTGTCCCGCGCCCGCGAGACGGCGCAGATCCTCGCCGACCGCCTCGGCCTGGAGCTGCTGCCGCCGCACGACGACCTCGTCGAGCGGCACTTCGGCGAGGCCGAGGGCGGCGACCTCGCCGAGCTGACCGCCCGGTACCCGCACGGGGAGCGGCCGGGCCAGGAACCGTGGGAGGACCTCGTCGCGCGCGGGTCGGCCGCGCTGCGCCGGCTCCGCGCCGAGCACGGTGACGTCCCGCTCGTCGTCGTCGCGCACGGGACGCTGCTGCGGGCCACCGTCGAGGGCCTCGTGGGGGTCGAGCTGCCGCGGATGGCGAACGCGACCTCCGTGGTCGTCGAGGGCGCCGGGGACGACTGGCGGCTCGCCCGCGCCCCGCAGCGCGCCTGAGCACTACCAGGCCGCCGACCAGAACTCCTGCAGGAACGTCGGCGGCCGGGGGGAGTCGACGAGCGTCTGGGTCATGAGCACGGCGACCGAGGAGTCCGCGGGCAGGACGTGCGCGCTCGTCCCGGTTCCCCCGACCCAGCCGTACCGCCCGGTGGCGGGGTCGACCGACCCGCCGCACCCCCAGCCGGCCCCGTCGAGGAAAAGCTCCGCCTCCTGCGCGCGGCCGGCCCCGAGGCGGTCCGTCGTCAGGAACCGCACCGACTCCGCGGTCAGCACCCGGCCGGGGTGAAGGAGCTCGCGGGCAAAGGTCCACCAGTCGCCGGCGGTCCCGACGAGCCCACCCGCGCCGGAGGGGAACACCGGTGCGGCGCTCCACCGGCCGTCCGTCCCGTCGAACTCCACGAGCCCGTCCGCCGTGGCGCGGTACGCGGCGGACGCGCGGTCCCGTTGGTCGTCGCGGACGGCGAACCCCGTGTCCCGCAGGCCGAGCGGTGCGAGGAGCCGGTCTAGCAGGACGTCCGGCAGCGGCCGGCCGTCGACCCGGGCGAGCAGCACCCCGAGCACGTCGTAGGAGGTGTTGTACAGGAACTGCGCCCCCGGCTGGTGCCGCAGCGGGACCGCCGCCAGCCCGCGCAGCCACCGGTCCGGGGGCGGGACGTCCGCGACCTCCAACCCGTTCTGCCACCGGAACAGCGCCTGCACCCAGGGCCCCTCGAAGGAGGAGGGGAAACCCCAGCCGCACGTCGAGGTCAGCAGGTCGCGGACGGTCACGTCGCGGTCGGCGGGCACGGTGTCGTCGAGGTCGGCGGTGGGGGTGCGCAGCACCCGCAGGTCACGCAGTTCCGGCAGCCACCGCGTCACGGGGTCGTCGAGCGCGACCGCACCGTCCTGCACGAGGGTGAGCGCCGCGGCCGCCGTGAGGGGTTTGGTGGTCGAGGCCCAGCGGAAGACGGTGTCCGGTGTCACGAGCCGGCCCGTCGCGAGGTCGGCGACCCCGGCGCAGACCACCGCCGGTCCCGCCGCCGCGTCCCCAGCACCGTCCGCGGGGCGCTCCACGAGGGCGACGGCCCCGGCGACGAGCCCGTCCCTCACCCACCGCTCGAGCAGCTCGGTCAGTTCTCCCGTCATCACGTCCGGTGGACCTCCCTGGCCGCCGGAACTCACCGGACGAGGGAGCCGTCGTCCCGTTCCACGTGCCGCAGCGACCGGATGCCCCGTTCGAGGTGCCACTGCAGGAAGGCCGCCACGAGCCCGCTCCCCTCGCGGCGGCAGCGTTCCTCGGCGTCCTCCGCGACCGACCACTCACCGCTGAGCAGCGCCGCGAGCAGCTCCAGCGTCTGCGGGTCCGGAGCCGCCGACCCCGGCGGTCGGCAGGCGCTGCAGACCGCCCCACCGGCGGAGACGTTGAACGCCGTGTGCGGACCGGGGTTCCCGCAACGGGCGCAGTCGCCGAAGCTCGCCGCGTACCCGGCCACGGCCAGGGAGCGCAGGAGGAACGCGTCGAGGACGAGAGGGGCCGCGTGCTCGCGGCGCGAGAGCGTCCGCAGGGCCCCGACGAGCAGCAGGTACTGCTGCGTCGCGTTCTCCCGCTCGACCTCGGTGAACCGTTCGGCCGTCTCCACCAGGGCGTGGCCCACCGTGTAGAGGCCGTAGTCGGCCGCGAGCACCTGCCCGTAGGGGGCCAGCACGTCGACCTGCGTCACGGTGTCGAGCGCGCGACCGCGGTGCAGCTGCACGTCGACGCACGTGAACGGTTCGAGCCGGGCGCCGAAGCGGGACGAGGTGCGCCGCACCCCCTTGGCCACGGCGCGGACCCGGCCGTGGTGCCGGGTCAGGAGGGAGACGATCCGGTCGGCCTCGCCGAGCTTGGTCGTGCGCAGGACGACGGCCTCGTCGCGGTAGCTCTTCGCCCCGCCGATGCTGGAGCCCCTGCTGCTGGACCCCCGACCGCTCACCGCCACGCGACCACTGTAGGTCGCACCTCCGACAGCGCCCGTCAGCCGCGCAGCCCGTCAGCCGCGCAGCCCGTCAGCCGGTGACGAGCCGGTCCCGTCCCGAGCGCTTGGCGTCGAGCACCGCCCGGTCGGCGGCGGCGACGGCCTCGGCGGCGGACGCCGGCCCGGCCACCCCCGCCGAGACGGTGACGCGCAGTCCGAGGGAGATCTCCAGCCACGGTTCCTTGCGCACGACCTCCAGGAGCCGTTCGGCCGTCTGCTCGGCCCCGTGACCGCCGGGGACGAGGACGACGAACTCGTCCGCGCCGTAACGGACGACGACGTCGTCGTCGCCGACGTTGCGCTGCAACAGGTCCGCGATGCGGCGCAGCACGGCGTCGCCGGCGTCGTGGCCGTGCTCGTCGTTGACGGCGCGGAACCGGTCGACGTCGAGGAGGACAGCGCTGAAGCGCTGGTCGGGTCGTTCGAGGACCTGCTGCAGGCGGCGGCGGTTGCCGAGGCCGGTCATGGGGTCGACCAGCGAGGCCCGGCCGAGGCGTTCGTGCTGCTCGGCCATCTCCCGCTGCCGCATGCGGTCCTGCAGCGCCTCGAAGCGGCTCTCGCGGTCCTCCCACAGGCGGGTCAGCGACACCTGGGCGAGCAGCTCGAGGGCGTCGGCGGCCTCGCTGCGGCCGTCGTGCTGCACCGCGTTGCGCGCGCGGACGGCCAGCGCCGTCAGCCCCCACACGTCGAGCTGGGTGGCCGAGGAGACTCGCTGTACGGCGGCGAGCAGCTCGGCGGCCGCGGCGCGGTCCCCCGCGTCCGAGGTGACCATCGCCAGCGCGATGCGGGCGATCTGCGTCTCGGCGAGTTCCTCGCGCAGCCGGAACGCGTCCATGGCCGGGCGCAGCCGGGCCTGGGCGAGCTCGGTGTCCCCGTTGCGCTGCAGGACGAACGCCTCGACCGCCTCGGCGCGCGCGAGCATCTCCGGGTAGTCGGCCTCGTCGGCGAGCTGGCGCATCCGGGCCGCGCGCGAGAGGGCCTCGGCGTAGTGCGGCCACGCCTCGTCGGCCCGGCCGGCGACCTCGAGCATCGAGGCCCACGCGACTTGCAGGACCGCGGCCTCCTGGGCCACGTTGAGGCGCACCCGCGCCGGCGGGAACGTGAGCGCCAGCATCTGGACCATGAGCTCGTCGGCGGGCTCGAACAGCGCGAGCGCGTTGAGCGCGAGGGCGACCGACATGGTCGCCGACAGGTGGTCGTAGGTGCGGATGGGCTGCGCCGAGACGATGAGCTTGCCCTCGGCCAGGTGGTCCATGGCCAGCGCGGTCATCCCGAGGTCGACCCGCGACTCGGCGAGCAGGGCCAGGGCCTTGGCCCGCCACACCGGGTCGGCCCCGGCGCCGAGGCGGCGCAGGAGGTGCCCGGCCTCCTCGCTGGCCTCGCCCGCGCGGCCGAGCTGGTGCAGCGCGACGCCGCAGATGAACTGCAGGTAGCGGGCGGTGCGCTCGTCGCCGGCGGCCTCGCAGAAGGCCAGACCCTGTCGGCACGCCGTGATCGCCCGCTCGCCGTAGCCGTCGAGGTAGAGCTTGTGGGCCCACTCGGCGAGGGTGTCGAACGGACCGAACGGACTGACGGGCTCGAGCTGCGTGCCCACTCCGCCCCCTCCGATGCTGCCGCCGGTGACCAGACGTCACAGGTGGTGACTGATCCTAACGGCCCGCGCCCTCCGGTGGGGCAGGAACCCGGAGGGCGCGAACCGGTCGGGAGGATCAGCGCAGGGCGCGGTTGACCGCCGAGACGATGGCCTTCAGCGACGCGGTCGTGATGTTGTGGTCGATGCCCACACCCCACAGGACGCGACCCCCGACGGCGCACTCGACGTAGGCGGCCGCCTGGGCGTCGCCCCCCGCGGAGAGGGCGTGCTCGGCGTAGTCCAGGACCCGGACGTCGACGCCCTGCTCGCCCAGCGCGGCGCAGAACGCGGCGATCGGGCCGTTGCCCGTCCCCTGCACCGTCGTCACGGAGCCGCCGTCGAAGAGGTCGACCTCCAGGGTGTCCGCCCCGTCGACGACGCTGACCGACCGCGTGCCGCGCAGCGCGAACCGGCCCCACTCGGGGGTGCCCGTCGGGGACGGCAGGTACTCGTCGGAGAAGACCTCGAAGATCTGCCGCGAGGAGACCTCCCCGCCCTGGGCGTCGGTGCGCTCCTGGATGACGCGGGAGAACTCGATCTGCAGGCGGCGCGGCAGGTCCAGCTGGTGCTCGGCCTTCAGCAGGTACGCGACACCGCCCTTGCCCGACTGGGAGTTCACGCGGATCACGGCCTCGTACGAGCGACCGAGGTCCTTGGGGTCGATGGGCAGGTACGGCACCGCCCACGGGATCTCGTCGACGGTCTTGCCGGCCGCCGCCGCGTCCCGCTCCATGGCCTCCAGGCCCTTCTTGATGGCGTCCTGGTGGGAGCCGGAGAAGGCCGTGAAGACGAGGTCGCCGCCGTAGGGCACGCGTTCGCCCACGGGCAGCTGGTTGCAGTGCTCGACGGTGCGGCGGACGTGGTCGATGTCGGAGAAGTCGATCTGCGGGTCGATGCCCTGGCTGAAGAGGTTCAGGCCCAGGGTGACCAGGTCGACGTTGCCGGTGCGCTCGCCGTTGCCGAACAGGCAGCCCTCGATGCGGTCGGCGCCGGCGAGGTAGCCCAGCTCGGCCGCGGCCACGCCCGTCCCGCGGTCGTTGTGCGGGTGCAGCGACAGGATGACGTTCTCGCGGTGGTGCAGGTGCCGGGACATCCACTCGATCGAGTCGGCGTAGACGTTCGGGGTCGCCATCTCGACGGTCGCGGGCAGGTTGACGATGACCTTGCGGTCCGGCGTGGGTTCGAAGACCTCGATCACCGCGTTGCAGATGCGGGCGGCGAACTCCAGCTCGGTCCCGGTGTACGACTCCGGCGAGTACTCGTAGTAGACGGTCGTCTCGGGGATCGTCTCCTCGAACTTGCGGCACAGCCGGGCGCCCTGCAGGGCCAGGTCGACGATGCCGTCCTCGTCGGAACCGAAGACGACGCGCCGCTGCAGCACCGACGTGGAGTTGTAGAGGTGGACGATCGCCTGCTTGGCGCCGCGCAGCGACTCGTAGGTGCGCTCGATGAGGTGCTCGCGCGCCTGGGTCAGCACCTGGATGCGGACGTCGTCGGGGATGAGGTCGTTCTCGACCAGTGTCCGGACGAAGTCGAAGTCGGTCTGGGAGGCCGAGGGGAACCCGACCTCGATGTCCTTGTAGCCCATGTCGACGAGCAGCTGGAACATGCGCAGCTTGCGCTCGGAGTTCATGGGGTCGATGAGCGCCTGGTTCCCGTCGCGCAGGTCCACGGCGCACCAGCGCGGGGCCTGCGTGATGCGCTTCGTGGGCCAGGTGCGGTCCGGCAGGTCGACGGTGATCTGCTCGTGGAACGGCAGGTACTTGTGGAACGGCATCGAGCTGGGCGTCTGGGTGTTGTGCAACGTCGTCATCTCCTCAGGGGCGGGCGGTGTGGCGGCCGGCGCGCACGACGAGGTCCCGCGACGGGGAGACCGGCCTAGCTGGCCCCGCCGCGGCGACGAAGGAGGAGGTTCTCCAGACGAGCCACGGGACCACCGTACCCCCTCGGCCCGCGAGCGCACCCGACCCTCCTCGTCGGCGCACCCCCGTGACGAACCCGGACGTCTGGCCACCCGGGCGACGGGTCGCCGTTGTCACCGACGACACCGGGCGCCTCGTCGTGCGGGGCACCTCGAACGCCTGCTGAGGTGACTCGCTTGTCCGAGGACGTGGACACAAACCACAATGATGGACACCGACACCTGCGCTGGAGGACAGACATGCCCGGCAGCACCCGGCCTGCGAGCCCCGTCCTGGACGTGACGATCACCCCGGTCGCCTTCCACGACCCCGCCCTCCTCAACAACGTCGGCGTGCACGAGCCGTTCGCCCTCCGCAGCGTCGTGGAGGTCCGCACGGCCGACGGTGTCGTCGGGCTCGGCGAGAGCTACGGCGACGCGGCCCACCTGGAGCGCCTCCACCGCGCGGTCCCCCACCTGATCGGGACCGACGTCTTCGACCTGCACGCCGTGGCCCGCGCGGTCGCCACCTCCCTCGGCGGGACGCCGGCCCGCGCGGGCGACCTGCTCGGCCAGGTGGTCCAGGACGCCGCCGACCGCGTCCTCAGCCCCTTCGAGGTCGCCTGCCTCGACGCACAGGGCAAGCTCACCGGCCGGCCCGTGAGCGACCTGCTCGGCGGCGCCGTCCGCGCCGAGGTCGCCTTCAGCGCCTACGCGTTCTACAAGTGGGCGGCCCACCCCGGCCGCGAGGAGGACGGGTGGGGCGCGGCCCTCGACCCGGCCGGGATCGTGGCCCAGGTGCGGCGCATGGTCGACGAGTACGGGTTCACTGCGATCAAGCTCAAGGGCGGGGTGTTCCCTCCCCAGGAGGAGGTCGAGGCGGTCCGCGCGTTGCGCGCGGAGTTCCCCGACCTCCCCCTGCGGTTGGACCCCAACGGCGCATGGACGACCGAGACGTCCGTGCGGGTGGCCGAGGAACTGGAGGAGGTTCTGGAGTACCTCGAGGACCCGACGCCCGGGATCCCGGGGATGGCGGAGGTGGCGCGTCGCCTCGGGGGCCGGATGCCGCTGGCCACCAACATGTGCGTCGTCGCCTTCGAGGACCTCCCGCCCGCCGTCGCGCAGGACGCCGTCCAGGTCGTCCTGTCCGACCACCACTACTGGGGCGGGTTGCGCCGCACGCAGGACCTCGGCCGCATCTGCGAGGTGTTCGGCCTGGGGTTGTCGATGCACTCCAACTCCCACCTGGGGATCAGCCTCGCAGCCATGACCCACCTCGCCGCCGCGACGCCGAACCTCGACTACGCGTGCGACACGCACTGGCCGTGGAAACCGGCCGACGAGGACGTCGTGGTGCCGGGGGTCCTGCGGTTCTCCGGCGGCGCCGTGCGCGTCCCCACCGGTCCCGGCCTCGGCGTCGAGCTCGACCGGGACGCGCTGGCCCGGCTCCACGAGCAGTACGAGCGGTGCGGCCTGCGGGCCCGCGACGACACCACCTACATGCGGACGGTGGACCCGGAGTTCGCACCGCACCGGGGCACCTGGTGACCACCCGCGTGTAGGTTCGGCGCCGAGCCCCGAGGTCACCGAGGACCCGGCGCGTGGAGGAGAGGCGGACCGCATGGCCCTGCACGAGATCGAGTTCGCATCGGCCAACGGCCGCGACACCGTCCAGGGCTGGTTGTACCGCCCGCCCGGCACGGTCCGCGGGATCGTGCAGGTCGTCCACGGCCTCGGGGAGCACTCCCGCCGCTACCTGCACCTGACCTCCACGCTGCTCGACGCGGGGTTCGCGGTCGTCGCCGACGACCACGCCGGCCACGGTCGGACCGCCGTCCTGCAGGGGACGTGGGCCGACGCCGGTGCGCGTGCCGACCGGGTCGTCGTCGAGGACGAGCTCACCCTGCAGCGGCACGCCCGCGACCTCCTGCCCAACCTGCCGCACGTCGTCTTCGGGCACAGCTGGGGTTCGCTCATCGCCCGCGGGATGGCCACCGATCCGGCCGCACGCCTGGACGGTCTGGCCCTCGGCGGGATCGTCGCCCAGATGGAGGGTTTCGAGTCCGGCATCGACCGCAGCGCCCTGCGGGCCCTCGCCGAGGGTGAGCGGGCGGCGGAACCGGCGCCGCCGGAGGTCGTCGGCCAGTTCTTCGCGGGGTTCCTCGAACGGTTCGGCGAGGGCGCCGGGCCGACGGCGTGGGTGGCCCTCGACGAGGACGTCGTGGCCGACCACGGCCGGGACCCGCTGAACAACTTCGGCGCCCCGCTGAGCAGCCGGTTCCTGCAGGGGTTCGCCGACCTCTACGACACCGTCAGCGGTGACGCCTTCTACGCGGCTCTGCCGAGGGACCTGCCGGTGCTGATCGTCGCCGGGGACCAGGACCCCGTCGCGAACTACGGCGAGGGTGCGTACCACGTCGCGAACCGCCTGCACCGCAGCGGCCACACCGACGTGCGGACCCGGGTGTTCCCCGGCGTGCGGCACGAGGTGCACAACGAACCCCCGACGCGGGTGGAGTTCGAAGGGGAGCTCGTCGACTTCGTCAGCCGGGTGTGCGGCTGACCGGCAGCCCGATGACCTGTCTACGTCCGTGGACATTGTCCACCAACGGAGAGCTCGGGTAGTCTGGGCGCTCCGCCGACCCCTGGAGCACCCGTGTCCCGTCCCAGCGCCGTCTCCCCCGACGACCTGCGCCGCACGCTCGGCGCGGGGCTGCTGTCCTTCCCCGTGACGCACACCCACGCGGACCTGTCCTTCGACGAGGGCGGGTACCGCGAGCACGTCGCCCACCTCTCGGGGTTCGGGGCCAGCGGGTTGTTCGCCGCGGGCGGGACCGGGGAGTTCCCGGCCCTCACGCAGGCGGAGGTGGTCGACGTCGTCCGCGCGACGGTCGAGGCGAACGCGGGCGCGAGCCCCGTCGTCGGACCCGTCGGGTACGGGACGTCGACGGCCGTGGCGATGGCGCGCGAGGTCGAGGCCGCCGGGGCCGACGGTGTGTTCGTGCTGCCTCCCTACCTCAACGAGCTGACCCAGGAGGGCCTGTACCGGCACGTCGCCGCCGTCTGCCGGGCGACGCGGCTCGGGGTCGTCGTCTACCACCGCGCGAACGCCCGGTTCACCGCCGGCACTGTCGACCGGCTCGTCGCGGAGTTCGACAACTTCATCGGGTTCAAGGACGGCATCTGCGACATCGACCTGCTCGCCACGCTGCACGCCCGGCACGGCGAGCGGTTGTTGCTCGTCGGGGGCCTGCCGACCGCCGAGACGTACGCCCTGCCCTACCTCGACCTCGGGGCCACGACGTACTCCAGCGCGATCTTCAACTTCGCCCCCCGCTGGGCGCGGGAGTTCTACGACCGGGTGCGCGCCGGCGACCGCGCTGGCGTGCAGGCGCGGCTGGCCGAGTTCGTCCTGCCCTACCTGCAGATCCGCGACCGCAGCGCGGGGTACGCCGTCTCGATCGTCAAGGCCGGCATGACCGCCGCCGGGCGACCTGCGGGCCGGGTGCGGCCGCCGCTGACCGACCTCACCGACGCCGAACTCGCCGAGCTGACCCCCCTCGTCGCGAAGGTCTGCTGAGCGGTGGTTCCCCGGGTCGCCGACGTGCGCGTCGTGCCCGTGGCGGGCCACGACTCGATGCTGCTCAACCTCTCCGGGGCGCACGCGCCGTTCTTCACGCGCACCGTCGTCGTGGTCACCGACACCGACGGCCGGACCGGCGTCGGGGAGGTTCCGGGCGGGGAGGCCATCCGCGCCACGCTGGTGGCCGCCGGCGACCTGCTGCGGGGGCGTCCCGTCGCCGACCACCGGAACCTGCTCCGGGCCGTGGGGCAGGAGTTCGCCGGCCGCGACGTCGCCGGTCGCGGGCTGCAGACGTTCGACCTGCGCACGACCGTCCACGTCGTCACGGCCCTGGAGTCGGCGCTGCTCGACCTGCTGGGGCAGTTCCTGGGGCTGCCCGTGGCCGACCTGCTCGGGGAGGGACGTCAGCGCGACCGGGTGCAGGCCCTGGGGTACCTGTTCTTCGTCGGGGACCGGAACGCCACGGACCTGCCGTACCGCAGCGCACCGGAACCCGCGGACGACTGGGAGCGGCTCCGCGACGAACCCGCCCTCGACGCCGACGCCGTGCTCGCCCTCGCCGAGGCCGCGCACGCCCGGTACGGGTTCGCGGACTTCAAGCTCAAGGGCGGGGTGCTGCCCGGTGAGGAGGAGGCCGAGGTGGTCACGGCCCTGGCCCGACGGTTCCCGCAGGCCCGGATCACCCTGGACCCCAACGGCGCGTGGCGGCTGGCCGAGGCGGTCACGTTGGGCCGGCGGCTGCGCGACGTGCTCGCGTACGCCGAGGACCCGTGCGGGGCCGAGGGCGGGTTCTCCGGCCGCGAGACGATGGCCGAGTTCCGCCGCGCCACCGGACTGCCGACGGCGACGAACATGGTCGCCACCGACTGGCGCCAGCTCGGGCACGCCGTGCAGGCGCACGCCGTCGACATCCCGCTGGCCGACCCGCACTTCTGGACGATGGCCGGGTCGGTGCGCGTCGCGCAGCTCTGCGAGGCGTGGGGGCTGACGTGGGGGTCGCACTCCAACAACCACTTCGACGTCTCGCTGGCGATGATGACGCACGTCGCCGCGGCCGCCCCGGGGAACGTCACCGCGATCGACACGCACTGGATCTGGCAGGACGGGCAGCGCCTCACCCGTGACCCGCTGCGGATCCGCGGCGGCTTCCTCGACGTGCCCACCACACCCGGTCTCGGCGTCGAACTGGACGAGGACCGGCTCGGGCAGGCCCACGAGCTCTACCTGGAGCACGGTCTCGGCGCCCGCGACGACGCCGCGGCCATGCAGTTCCTCGTCCCGGGGTGGACGTTCGACCCGAAGCGCCCGGCGCTCGACCGGCGGGACGTTCCCAGGCTCGCCTCGTAGGGTGCTCGCGTGACGTCGCCCACCTGGGACCCGGCGCAGTACGCCCGGTTCTCCTCCCCCCGGTCCCGGCCCTTCCACGACCTGCTCGCCCACGTCGGCGCGAACGCTCCGCGGACCGTCGTCGACGTCGGCTGCGGACCGGGGAACCTCACGGTCGAGCTGGCCCGTCGCTGGCCGCAGGCCCGGGTGCGGGGACTGGACTCCTCCGCCGAGATGGTCGCGGCGGCCCCGACGGACGCGGGGGTGGAGTTCTCCGTCGCGACCGCCGAGGAGTTCGACGCCACCGGCGTCGACGTCGTCGTGTCGAACGCGGTCCTGCAGTGGGTGCCGACCCACCGGGACCTGCTGCGGCGCTGGGCCTCCCAGCTGGCCCCCGGCGCCTGGCTGGCGTTCCAGGTGCCCGCGAACTTCGACGCCCCCTCCCACGTGCTCATGCGGGAACTGGCGTCCTCGCCGCCCTGGCGGCACCGACTCGCCGGCGTCCTGCGCGGGACCGAGTCGGTCGCCGGACCCGGCGAGTACCTCGACCTCCTCGCCGGGGCCGGTCTGCTCGCCGACGTGTGGCAGACCGAGTACCAGCACGTCCTCACCGGCGAGGACCCGGTCCTGGAGTGGGTGCGGGGCACGGGGTTGCGGCCGGTCCTGCAGGCCCTCGACCCCGCCAGTGCCGCCGAGTTCGAGCGGGAGTACGCCGCGCTGCTGCGCGAGGCGTACCCGGCGCGCGACTACGGCACGCCGTTCCCGTTCCGGCGGACGTTCGCGGTCTCGACGCTGCCCGGCTGAGCCGCGTCGAGTTCCAACAGCTCCAGCAGGTGCGGGGCGGGCGAACTGCCCGCCGAGGTGACGACGGACACGACCCACTCCGGCGTGTCGGCGGGCATGGCGAGCACGGACAACCCCGCCGCCTCGGGTTTCGCCGCGACGTGCCGTGGGACGATCGCGGTCCCCAGGCCCCGGTTCACGAGGTCGAGCAGCGCGTGGACGTCCCCGACGGAGAACCGGACGCGCCGGTGCACCCCGCGGGCGGCGCACGCGGCGTCCGTCAACGGCCGCACACCCCAGGACGGGACGAAGTCGATGAACGCGGAGGTCGGGAGGTCCGCCCAGTCGACCGCGGCACGCCCGGCGAGGGGGTGGTCGGGCTTGACGAGCAGGACGAGGGGTTCGCGGCCGAGCTCGGTCGCGGCGAGCGCCCCGAGGTGCTCGGTCGTCGCGACGAAGGCGAGGTCGAGCTCCCCGTCGCGGACGCGGCCGACGAGGTCGTGCGACCCCGCCTGCTCGAAGTGCACTTCGACCTGCGGGAACCGGCGGTGGAACCGCTCCAGCAGCGTGGACACGTCGACGACGCCGAGGCACTGCTCGGCCCCGACCCGCAGGGTCCCGGACAGCCGCTGGGTGGCCTGCACGACGGCATCACGGGCGGCCGTGGCCTGGGCGAGCATGCCGCGGGCGAACGGCAGCAGCGCCAGACCCGCGTCGGTCGGCTGGACGAGGCGGGGGCTGCGGTCGAACAGCGCCGTCCCCAGCTCGTCCTCCAGGGTGCGGATCGCGGCGGACAGCCCAGACTGCGAGACACCGCTGAGGGCCGCGGCGCGGGTGAACTGGCGTTCGTCGGCCAACGCGACGACGTACTGCATCTGCCGGAGGTCCATGCAGAAATCGTACTCATGGATCCGATGAGCCTCAGTTGTTGGACTTCTGGGACCGGGGTTCCTAGGCTCGCCCCGTGAAGCAGCGCAGCCTCGGGCGCCCCGGCGCCCCCACCACCCGACAGGTCTCCGCGATCGGCCTCGGCGGCATGCCGCTGAGCATCGAGGGTCGACCCGACACCGACCGCGCCGTCGCCACCGTGCACGCCGCGCTCGACGCGGGCGTCACCCTCATCGACACGGCCGACGCCTACCACCGCGACGCGAACGAGGTCGGCCACAACGAGGAGCTCATCGCCCGCGCCCTGCGCGAGTACGGCTCCTCGACCGACGACGTCGTCGTCGCCACCAAGGGCGGCCACCTGCGTCCCGGCGACGGCTCCTGGACGCAGAACGGCGACCCGGCCTACCTCAAGGAGGCCGCGCGCGCTTCGGCCCGCCGCCTCGGCGTCGAGGCCATCGGTCTCTACCAGTTCCACCGTCCGGACCCGGACGTCCCGTACGCCGACTCCGTCGGTGCGCTGGCCGAACTCCTCGACGAGGGCGTCATCGTCCGCGCCGGCATCTCCAACGCCGACGTCGACCAGATCGACGAGGCCGACCGCGTCCTCGGCGGCCGCCTCGTCTCGGTCCAGAACCAGTTCTCCCCCGCGTTCCGCAGCAGCCTGGGCGAGCTCGAGCACTGCGCCGCGAAGGGCATCTCGTTCCTGCCGTGGTCGCCACTGGGCGGGATCTCCAACGCCGCCGAGCTCGGCAGCCGGCACGCGGTGTTCGCCGAGGTCGCCCAGGCCCACGGCGTGAGCCCGCAGCAGGTGACGCTCGCGTGGGAGCTCGCCCTCGCCGACGTCGTCCTGCCCATCCCGGGTTCCTCCCGGCCGGCGAGCATCACCGACTCCCTCGCCGCCGCGGACCTGGAACTGTCGGCCGACGAGATCGCCCGCCTGTCCGCCGCCGCCGCGGGGGGCGCCGCGTGAGGACGTTCCCCCTCGGCACCTCCGACCTGCAGGTGCCCAACGTCGTCCTCGGCCTCATGCGCATCGCCGAGATGTCCGACGAGGACATCCGCTCCCTCGTGGCCGCCGGCCGTGAGGTCGGCATCACGATGCTCGACCACGCCGACGTCTACGGCGGGTCCAAGCACCGGTGCGAGGAGCGGTTCGCGCAGGCCGTCACGCTCAGCTCCTCCGAGCGCGAGAACACGATCATCCAGACGAAGGCCGGGATCGTCCCCGACGGCCCGTACTTCGACTTCTCCTACGAGCACATCGTCGCCTCCGTAGCGGGGTCGCTGCAGGCCCTGGGCACCGACTACATCGACGTCCTCCTGCTGCACCGTCCCGACGCGCTCGTGGAACCGGAGGAGGTCGCCAAGGCCTTCGACCACCTGCACGCCGCCGGCCAGGTCCGGCACTTCGGGGTCTCCAACCAGACGCCGGGCCAGATGGACCTGCTGCGCAAGCACGTCCGCCAGCCGCTCGTGGCGAACCAGCTGCAGTTGTCCATCACCCACGCACCGCTCGTCGCGCAGGGCGTCGCGTCGAACATGCAGGGGCTCGACCAGTCGATCTCCCGCGACCACGGGACGCTGGACTACTGCCGCCTGCACGACATCACCGTGCAGGCGTGGTCGCCGTTCCAGGCCGGGTTCTTCGACGGCGTGTTCCTCGACGACGACCGGTACCCCGAGCTGAACGTCGTGCTGGACCGCCTCGCGGCCCAGTACGACGTCCCGAAGCTCGCGATCGCGACGGCGTGGATCACCCGGCACCCGGCGAACATCCAGGTCGTGCTCGGCACGACGAACCCCGACCGGGTCCGGGCCGCGGCCCAGGGGTCCGACCTGCCCCTGACCCGCGCCGAGTGGTACGAGCTGTTCCGCGCCGCGGGCTACACGGTTCCCTGACCCACCTCGCTCCACCCGGCCCGCCGCTCCCGACCCCGGGAGCGGCGGGCCCCCACCTCGAGGAGACACCGTGCACCACACCCACCTGGGCCCGACCGGTCTGACCGTGAGCCGGATCGTCCTCGGCTGCATGAGCTTCGGCGACGGCAACGAGCAGCAGACCTGGACCCTGGACGCCGAAGCGGCCGAGCCGGTCTTCCGCGAAGCCGTGGAACTGGGCATCACGTTCTGGGACACCGCCAACGTCTACGGCCGCGGTAGTTCCGAGCGCGTCACCGGAGAGGCGATCAAGAAGTACACCCGCCGCGAGGACGTCGTCCTGGCGACCAAGCTGTTCGGGGAGATGGGCCCCGGCCCCGGGGAGTCCGGGCTCTCGCGGCGCGCGGTCGTGGAGCAGGTCGACGCGTCCCTGCGGCGCCTGGGCACCGACTGGATCGACCTCTACCAGATCCACCGCTTCGACCCGGGCACGCCCGTCGAGGAGACGATGGAGGCCCTGCACGACGTCGTGAAGGCGGGCAAGGTCCGCTACCTCGGCGCCTCCAGCATGTGGGCCTGGCAGTTCGCGAAGCTGCAGAGCGCCGCCGACCTCGGCGGGTGGACGCGCTTCGTGTCGATGCAGAACCAGTACAGCCTCGGCCAGCGCGAGGAGGAGCGGGAGATGTTCCCGCTGCTGGCCGACCAGGGCGTCGGTTCGATCCCCTGGGGACCGTTGCAGGCGGGGAAGATGGCCCGTCCCTGGAACGAGCAGAGCACGGCCCGCGCCGGGGACGAGCCGCGGACCGACCCCAAGGGCAATCCCGTCCGGCTCGACAGCGACAAGGGCATCGTCGACGCGGTCGAGCGGATCGCGGGCGAGCGGGGCGTCCCGATGGCGCAGGTCGCCCTCGCGTGGGTGCTGCGCAACCCCGTCGTCGACGCCCCCATCGTCGGGGCGACGAAGGTGCACCACCTGCGTGACGCCGTCGCAGCCCTGGACGTCGAGCTGACCGACGAGGAGGTCGCGGCGCTGGAGGAGCACTACGTGCCGCGGCAGCCGACGTTCTTCTGAGCCCCCCGCCGGCCGCGGGCTGCACCGTCCCGCAGGTCCGGCTCAGCCCAGTCGCCACGTGCGCAGGTGCTCCCACCGCAGGGTGCGCCACCACCGGCCGGTCCAGTCCTCGCTGGCCGTCCGGTAGAGGGTGACGGTGTCACCGCGGAACACGCGGCTGAACGGCACCGGCAGTTCCGCCACGAACGCCCCGACCTCCGCCGCGAGGTCGGGGCGTTCGTACAGGTCGTGCGAGGCGAGCGACAGGTGGGCGTTGAACGTGGCGGGGTCGAACACGTTCTCCTTCGGGTTGTCCATGGGGACGCGCAGGGGTTCCACGGCCGCGTCGACCGCCCGCGCCAGATCGAGCAGGTCGGTGTTCACCGACCCGTCGGCGTGGTGGTGCACGTCGTAGACGTACCCGATCCCCAAGGGACGGACCCCGGCGTTGTGGACGTCGAACCCCGGCCGGTCCCGCAGGACCGCGTCGAGGGCGGCCTCGAGCGCGGCCTCGTCGCGGCCGACGTGCTGGCTGCCGACCAGGGTGGCGTGCGGGGGGAACGCGCCGGCCGAGAGGAACCCGTACTGGGCACGCAGTTGCCCCGTGACGGTCGTGACCGCGAGGCACGTCGCGGGGTCGGGACGCAGGTAGACGCCGTAGCGGAACGGGTCGCCCACCTCGCGCGGTCGTTCCGGTCCTGCCGTCGTCCTGGTCGTGGTCTCCTGGCTCACAGTCCTGCCTGCTCCCGGTAGTCGCTGATGACGGTGTCCGCGGCCTTCGTGGCCTCGTCGAGGGCGGTGTCGAGGGTCTCGTCGCCGCCGTAGGCCTTGTCCATGGCCGGGACGACGGCGGCCCGCACACCCGGCAGTGCGCCCGTGAGGGCTCCCGCGGTCGCCCCCGACGTCGCGGCCGTGGCGAACTGCTCGACGGCCACGGCCCACGCCGGGTTCTCCGCGAGGAACGCGCGCTGGGTCGGACTGTCGTCGACCTGCACGTTGACGGGGGCGTAGCCCGAGGCCTGCGAGAACCGTTCCTGCACGGACGCAGAGGCCAGGTGGCTCACGACCTTCCAGGCCGCGACCTGGGCCGCCGCCTCGTGCTTCCCGTCCACCCACAACGACGCGCCGCCGATGAGGGGCCCGGAACTCGCGGCGGGTCCGGACAGCGGCAACGGGTGGGTGGACCACCCCGTGGCCCCGGTCTTCGCGAGCGAGCCGATGGCCCCGGAGGAGTTGAACATCAGCGCGACCTGGCCGGCGGCGAAGGCCTGGATCGCGGCGTCGCCGTTGGCGCCGACGACGAGGGCGGTGCCGTCGACGTGGAGCTTCGTCAGCAGGTCCAGCGCCTCGCGCTGGGCGGGCCCGTGCAGGCTGAGCGCCGTGGCCCCCGTCCCGCTGCGGCCGTTGTCGGGGGTGACGTAGAGGTCGCCCGCGGCCGCGGTGACCTGCTCGAACCACCAGCCGTCGGCCGTCGGGTGGCAGAAGCCCTTGACCCCCGGGACCTTCGCCACGACCGCGCGGGCCGCGGTGTCGAGGCCGGTCATCGTCGTGAGCGAGGCCGGGTCGACGCCGGCGCGGGCCAGCAGGGCGTCGTTGGCGAAGAGCAGCGGGAGCGAGGTGTTGAACGGGACGGACAGCAGTACTCCGCCCGCCGTGTAGTAGTTCCGCGCGGCCGGGCGCAGCACGTCCAGGTCGAGGTCCCCGGGGTTCGCGGCGGCGAGGGCGCTCGCGCTGACGGTCTGGCCTGCGTCCTTGACGAAACCCGTCGTGACGTCGCTGGTCAGCAGGACGTGCGGGGTGCTGCCGTCGCGCAGGGCGGCGGTGTACTTGGCGAGGACGTCGCTGTAGTTGCCCTGGTAGACGGCCTGGACGGTGATCCCCGGGGTCGCGGGGGCGGCGTTCCAGGCGTCGAGCACGGTGGTCAGCGCGGTGCCGGCGGCACCGCCCAGACCGTGCCAGAGGACGACGGTCTGGGGGCCGGCCGACGCCAGGGCGTCGGGGCCGGGGGCCGAGCGGCGGGGACTGGACGCGTCCGGGGTTCCGGACGAGCACGACGCCAGGACGGGCGCGGCCAGCAGCGCGGTCGCGACCGCGCGGCGGGTGGGGTGTTCCACGGGAGTTCCCTCTCTCGGGGTTTCTCGGACGGTCGTCAGGACTGGCGCGCGGCGAGGCCGCGCACGAGGAACCGCTGCCCGCACAGGACGAGCAGCAGCGTGGGCAGGAGGACGACGAGGGTTCCGGCGTAGACGACGCCGGGGGTGCTGCCCTCGGCCACGACGAGTTGGGACAACCCGACCTGGACGGTGCGGGCGTCGGGGCTGTCGGTGATGAGCAGCGGCCAGAAGTAGCCGTTCCAGGCGGCCAGGGCCGACCAGAGGGCTGCGGTGGCCAGGTGGCCGCGGGCCATGGGCACGACGACGCGGACGAGGATGCGCAGGTGGCCGGCGCCGTCGAGGGTGGCGGCCTCCCACACCTCCCGCGGCAGGTCCGAGAACGCCTGCCGCAGCAGGAAGACGGGGTAGGCCGCGCAGAGGAACGGCAGGGCGACGGCCAGGACGGTGTCGCGCAGGCCGAGGGACGTGACGGTCTCGTAGTTCGGGATGACGGTCGACTCCCCCGGCACCGCGAGGGTGGCGAGGAACAGCGCGAGGGCCAGCCCGCGGCCGCGCCAGCTGGGGAACACCAGCGCGTACGCGGCCAGCGCCCCCAGCACGACCTGGCTCCCCGCCTGCAGCACGGTGACGGCGGCACTCACCCCGTACTGGCGCAGCAGCGGGATCGACTGCAGCGCAGCGCGGACGTTGTCGAACGTGAACGCGCGGGGGTCGGGCCACAACCGGCCGGCCGCCACGGCGGCGGGGTCGAGGAACGCCGTCGTCAGGGTGACGTAGACGGGGAAGGCGACGAGCAGGACGAGGAGCGCCAGCACCGGGACGCGCAGCAGCCTCACCGTTCCCGCCCCAGCCGGAACTGCGCGGCGCTGACGGCGAGGACGAGCAGGAGCAGGACGAGGGCCAGCGCGGAGGCGACGCCGTACTGGGGCACCCCCGCGCCGAAGGCCCGTTCGTAGAGTTCCTGCACGATGGTCGTCGTGGCACCGGCCGGGCCGCCACGGGTGAGGACCTGCACCTGGGTGAAGATCTGCAACCCCGTCACGGTCTGCGTCACGACGAGGAACAGCAGGCTGGGTCGCAGGGCGGGGACGACGACCGAGACCGCCGTGCGCAGTTCCCCGGCGCCGTCGAGCGCGGCGGCCTCCAGGACGGAGGGGTCGAGCCGGCTGAGGGCGGCGAGCACGACGAGCACCGCGAACCCCGCCTCGTACCAGGCCGTGGCGAGGACGATGCTGACGACGGCCCAGACCGGGTCGGTGAGCCAGCCCGGACCGGTGAACCCCAGAGCCGTGGCCGCCCGGTCCAGCACCCCGACGCTCGGGGTGAACAACCCCGCGAAGGTCGCGGACGCGGCGGCGGCGGAGTAGGCGAAGGGCAGCGAGAGGACGACACCACCGACGGCACGGACCCGACGTCCCGTCGTCCGCAGCAGCAGTCCCGCGGCCAGGGCGGTGCCCGTGGCGAGGACGACGCTGCCCGCGGTGACAACGACGGTGGTGCCGACGACGCGCAGGAGAGTCGGGTCGGTGAGCACCCGGTCGAAGTTCGCGAGACCGACCCAGCGGGTGGGGCGGCCCAGCAGGTCGCTGCCGTGCAGGCTGAGCCAGCCGCTGCGCACGAGAGGCCAGTAGGAGAAGACCGCCAGGAGCAGCAGCCCCGGCAGCACGAGGAGCGCTCCGGTGCCGGGGCGCGCCGCCGAGGAGCGGCGGGGAACGTTCCCTGTCATGAGGGGAACGTTCCCACTCTCCGGTAGACCTAGGGAACGTTCCCCAGGTGAACGTCGCGTGAAGCCCCGGGGATCAGGGGCGGCCGGCGGTCCGGCCCACGAGGAGGGACCCGTCCACGGCCCGGTGGCGCGTCGGGACCGGGGTCCCCGCGGCCCGGGCGTCGATGGCGGCGGCGACCTCGTCGACGGCGAGCGCCCCCACGACGTCCAGCGGCTGGCGCCACGAGGTCAGCCCCAGCAACGGTCCGGCGAGGTCACCGATCCCGTCGTACCCCGTCACGGACAGGTCCTCCGGGGCGCGCATCCCCCGCTGCTGCAACGCCTCCAGCGCGGCCACGGCGTACCGGTCGCTCGCCGTCATGAGGCAGGTCGCACGGTCGGCCAGGGCCGTCTCGACGACCTCGCCGACCCCGTCGAGGCGGGCGTCGCGGTGGTCCTCGGCTCGAACGGCCCGCACCGTGACGCCGAGCTCCCGGAGCCGGTCGGCCATGGCGTGGCTGCGCGGGGACAGCGTGAGCGAGGTCCGCGGTTCCAGCGTCAGCACGACGACGCGGCGGTGCCCGAGGGCGTGGACGTGATCCGCGAGCGCACGACCCCCACCGCGCTCGTCGCAGAAGACGCTCGACAACGCCGGACTGGTCTCGGGCCGCCCCGCGACGACCGTCGGCACGCGGGCCGCCAGGGGCAGGACGTCCTCGACCGGAAGCGCACCGCTGCAGACGAGCAGACCCTCGACGCGCAGGGAGACGAGGGTCTCCAGCGCCCGGCGCTCCTCGCTGACGGGGAACGTGCCGGAGCCGGTCGCGGTGACGATCCGGTAGCCCACGGCGGACGCGCGTTCCTGCAGGGCCGTCAGCAGGTGGCCGTAGAACGGCGTCGCGGCGTCCCGGACGAAGGCCCCGAGGGTGTGCGTGCGGCGCGCGACCATCCCCTGGGCCATGGCGTTGGCGACGTAGCCCAGTTCGGTCGCGGCGGTCTGCACCCGCTCCCGGGTCGAGGCCGCCACCCCCGGGGCGCCCGTGAGGACCCGCGAGACGACCGACTTGGAGACCCCCGCCCGCGCGGCGACGTCGAGGATGGTCGGGACCGCGGTGCTCACGCGCGGTCCGCCTCCGCGGTCAAGGTCGCCCACGCGGCCTCCGCACCGGTCCACACGTGCGCGCGCCAGCCCCGCGCCCGGGCCGCCTCGACGTTCACGGGCCGGTCGTCGAGGAACACGACCTGCTCCCCCGGGACGCCGAAGGCCTCCTCGACGGCCGCGTAGGAGGCGGGTTCGGGTTTGGCGACACCGAGGTCGCAGCTGAAGACGAGGTGCTCCAGGGGGCGGCTCCACGCCGCGGCCCGCACGACGCCGGCGAGGGAGTGCGGTGCGTTGGACAGGATCCCGGTGCGGGTGCCGCTCGCGCAGACGGCGGCCAGCAGTCCACCCGCGGCGGGCGTGGGAGCCCCCCACCGGCGGGCGTCGACCGCGTCGACGTCCTCGATCCGGTCGAGCGGCAGGCCGAGGTCGGTGAGCACGGCTGACCAGTAGGTGCGGGCGTCGTCGCCACGGTCGTAGCCGTCGCGGTGGCGCCAGTAGGCGGGGGCGAGGACGTCCGCGGGGACCCCCAGCGCGGCCGCGACCTCGGGCACTCCGCCCTCGGGGGCCGAGAGCACCCCACCCACGTCGAAGACGACGACAGCGGGCAACTGCGGGAGGGAACGTTCCACACGGGAACCCTACGACAGAACGGTCCCCCGGTCGTCGAGGCGCAGGCGGCCACCGATGCCCAGGTCGACGGCTCCCGGTGCCCCGAGCCTCCCGGCGTGGGCGACGAACGCCGGGCCCGGTTCGACGAAGCGGTCGCCCATCGTGCGCCCGAGGGCGACGGGGTGCAGCGTCCCCCAGTGCACGGGCACGGAGTGCGTGGGTCGGGTGCGCGCCACGAGTTCGGCGGCCTGCCGCGGGTCGAGGTGGTGTGGGCCGAGCGTGTGGCCCCAGCCGCCCACCGGCACGAGCGCGACGTCCGGGGAGCGGCCGCCCGCGGTGAGCACCTCGTCCGAACCCTCGAACTCGCCCGTGTCCCCGATCGCCCACAGCAGCAGGTCGTCGGGGTCCCGGTGCGGGAAGGCGTCGGGGATGCGGACCAGGTGCTCCACGGCGACCGCGTCGAGCGGCGCCCGGCTGAGGCCGCTGCCCGTGCGGTGACCGGCGTGGTGGGCCGGCAGCGCCGTGACGACGACCGTCTCCTCTCGCACCCGCAGTTCCCGGGTGGCACCGACGGCGACCTCGACGACCTGCGTTCCCGGACGCCCAAGGCGCCAGCGGACCCAGTCCGAGGAGCCCGGCGGGGTCACGAGGACGGCCGGGCGCAGGCGGCGCAACGACGGCAGGTCGAGGTGGTCGTGGTGCAGGTGGGAGACGAGCGCGACGTCGCACCCCGCGGAGGCGGACGGTGCCGGCGTGCGGGGGCGGCGGCGCAGGTGTGCCAGGCCCGGGCGCAGCACCGGGTCGGTCACCACCCGCAGCCGGCCCCGCGGGGTCCGCACGTCCACCGTCACCGTGGAGTGCCCCAACCAGGTCACGTCGACAGCCACGAGGGCTCCTCCCAGTGCGTCACGGCCGCAGTCCGACCTGTCGCATCCACCGCACGAGCTGGTCGTGCACCGTCGCGGCCCCCACGAGGGGCGCCTCACCCGGGACCGTGCGGTCGCGCAGGTCCTCGTCCACCTTCCACTCCGAGGGGTGCACGAGCACCGCCTCGGTCTGCCACCCGCCGAGCCCACCGTGCGAACCGACCTGCTCCTCGAAGGCGTGGACCTCCCCCGTCACCGGGTCCACGCAGGAGTGCACGAGCAGGGCCGGCGCCGTGCGGAAGCGCATGACGCGCAGCAGGTCCACCGCCGCCCGCGGTCCCAGCACCGCCAGCGGATCCGTGCCGTTCACCCGGCCCGAGACGAGCTCGCGGTCCCCCGCCGGCCCCAGCACCACCACCTCCGCGCCCCGGTGGCCGACCACGAAGCCGATCCCGGGTGTCGCGAGCAACCCGGGGAGCAGAGCCGGCCACCGGGTCCGCAGCTCCTCGAGGTCGAGCCGACCCTGCGGGGCCTCCGGCACCGACAGCAGCGCCGTGCAGCCCGAGGTCGCGACGACGACGGTGTCGCGGACGGGCGCCGGTTCGGCCTCGTGCCGGGCCGCGACGCGTTCGGACCGGGCCGGGGTGCCGAACTCGCGGACGAGGACGTCGACGCGACCGCGCATCTCCTCCCCCGCCGCCGTCGTCACGACGGGGTGGGTCTCGCCGTCGTGGCCGCCCTGCCCGTCGTGGCCCGGGCCCGCCGCGTCGAGCAGTTCGGTGACGAGGTCCTGCAGGTGCTTCCCGCTGACCTGCGCGAACGTCGGCCCCTGCGCCTGTCCGTGGTCGGAGACCACGACGACGCGGTACTCCCGCGGCGCCACGTCGGCGACGTCGGCGAGCGTCTGCAGGACGCGGTCGATCCCGGCGAGCGCGTCGAGGGACTCCGGTCGCGCCACGCCCGCGTGGTGGGCGACCTCGTCGTAGTCGAGGAAGTCGACGAAGACGACCGGCCGGCCGTCGGCGAGAGCCTGCGCGACGAGGGACACGTTGAGGTCGCGCAGCAGGGCGTTCGTCAGGGCGCGCAACAGGACGTACCAACCGCGGCGCGGGATGCGCGGTTCGACGCGGCGCACCCGCTGCTGCCAGCCCTGGTAGAGCTCCTTGACGATCTCGCCGAGGGTGAGGATCAGACTGCGCAGCAGCACGAACGGCCGCGCGACGTAGCGCAGGTAGGGGCGGCCGGAACCCCCGGCGCGCGAGGTCGAGACGACGAGGTGGGCGTGCGAGGCCTCCCCGGAGAACAGGTTGCCGATGCTCGCGCCGTCCCCGGCCAGCAGACCGGTGCGACCGGCGGCGTGGGCCGCCTCGCGCACGCGGCGTTCGATGACGGCGGCGTCCGCGGGGCGGTTGGCGACGAGGACGCGGCCGAGTTCGGGGTCCCACCAGCGGAACGCGGGGATCTCCGCGGTGCTGCCGTGCAGCAGACCGGCCTGGCTCGCCGGGGTCGTCGACGGCAGCTGCGCCCGCCACCCCTCGGCGAGGTGGCTGCCCTGCCGCAGCCAGCGCGCGATCGTCGTCAACGTCCCGGAGTGCAGGCCGAACTGCAGCAACGGCATCGACAGGCCGTCCACCTGGACGACGAGCAGCCCGGGCGGTCGTCCGTCCCCCGCCCGGCGGGTCCGGTGCCGCAACAACCCGCGGACGACCCAGCGGGCGTCGTTGGAGCCGACGAGCCAGCGCACGACGACGCCGACCAGGCCCGTCCAGAAGTATACCTGCCACAGCGCGTTGAAGGAGTTCAGGTCCAGGCCAGGGACGGCCGTCAGCGCCGTGTGCAGCAGGAGGAGCTGGACCGCGACGCCGATGACGACCGTGACGAGCGGACCGAGCACGGCCACGAGCGGTCCCAGCAGGGGCCGGACGAGGAGGTCACCGATCGCGAGGACGGCCGCCGAGGCGAGCAGCCAGAACGGGGAGGACACCTGGACGCCCGCCACGAGGTGCACGCTGATCCACAGGGCGAACGCCGTGGGCAGCAGCGACAGCAGCAGGTCCCGCGTGTCGCGGGCCGTGAAGGCGAACCAGGAGCGCACGGGTGGGTGAGGTCGGCGGGTGCGTCAGAACCCGAGCCGCTGCAGCTGCTTGGGGTCGCGCTGCCAGTCCTTGGCGACCTTGACGCGCAGGTCGAGGTGGACGCGAGTGCCGAGGAGGGCCTCGATCTGGCGGCGGGCGCGGGTGCCGACGTCCTTGAGCCGGGACCCGCCCTTGCCGATGACGATGCCCTTCTGGGAGTCGCGCTCGACGTACAGCCAGACGAAGACGGTCAGCACCCCGTTGTCGCCCTCGGCCATCTCCTCGACGACGACGGCCAGGGAGTGCGGCAGCTCGTCCCGGACCCCCTCCAGCGCGGCCTCGCGGACGAGTTCGGCGACCATGACGATCTCGGGTTCGTCGGTGAGTTCCCCGTCGGGGTACAGCCGCGGGCCCTCGGGCAGGTGCGAGAGCAGGACCTCGGCGACGGTGTCGACCTGTTCGCCCGTCAGGGCCGAGGCGGGCACGACGTCGGCGAACCCGCCGAGCACCTCCTCACCGAGGGCGGTGACGGCCAGCAGCTGCTCGGCGACCTGCTGCTTGGACGCCTTGTCGGTCTTGGTGACGAGCGCGACCTTCGTCGAGCGCGGGATCGCCCCGAGCGCCTCAGCGATGAACTTGTCGCCGGGTCCGATCTTCTCGTCGGCCGGCAGCGTGAGGGCGACGACGTCGACCTCGGCCAGCGTCTCGTGGACGAGGTCGTTGAGGCGCTGCCCCAGCAGGGTGCGCGGGCGGTGCAGCCCCGGGGTGTCGACGAGGACCAGCTGGGCGTCGGGTCGGTGGACGATGCCGCGCACGGTGTGCCGGGTCGTCTGCGGCCGCGAGCTCGTGATGGCGACCTTCTGGCCCACCAGCGCGTTGGTGAGCGTCGACTTGCCGGCGTTCGGACGGCCCACGAGGCACGCGAACCCCGACCGGTGCGGCCGGGGCTGGGGTGCGGGGCTCTGCTGTTCAGTCATGTTCTCGCCCTCCGGCGCGGTCGTCGACCAGTTCTGGATCGGGTTCGGGCAGGCGGTGGACGAGGACCGTCCGCACCTGGTTGCGCCGGCCCTCGCGCGCGTCCGCCTCCAGGCGCAGGCCGTGGACCTCCGCGACGGCGCCGGGGACGAGGACCTCGCCGAGGGTCTTGGCGAGCAGCCCGCCGACGGTGTCGACGTCGTCGTCCTCGATCTCGCGCTCGAACAGCTCTCCGAGGTCCTCGACGTGCAGGCGGGAGGAGACGCGGAAACCGCCGTCGGGCAGGGTTTCCACGTCGGGTCGACCGCGGTCGTACTCGTCGGAGATCTCCCCGACGATCTCCTCGAGGATGTCCTCGATCGTCACCAGGCCGGCCGTCCCGCCGTACTCGTCGACGACGACGGCGACGTGGACGTTGTCGCGTTGCATCTGCCGCATGAGGTCGTCGACGGGCAGGCTGTCCGGGACGAAGACCGCGGGGCGGGCGACGTCCTCGACGCGGACGGCGCGAGCCCCGGTGGGGTCGAGGTGGAAGCGCCGGGCGATGTCCTTGAGGTAGACGACGCCCAGCACCTCGTCGGCGTCGTCCCCGACGACGGGCATCCGGGAGAAGCCCGACCGCAGGAACAGCGCCTCGGCCTCGTGCAGGCCAGTGCCGCGGCGGGTGGTGACGACGTCGGTGCGCGGCACCATCACCTCGCGGGCGAGGGTGTCGCCCAGCTCGAACACCGAGTGGATCATCCGGTGCTCGCCGGCCTCGATCACCGACGTCTCCCCCGCGAGCTCGACGATCTCGCGCAATTCCGCCTCGGAGCCGAACGGCCCGTGCCGCATCCCCCGGCCGGGAGTGACGGCGTTGCCGACGGCCACCAGGGCCTGCGCGACCGGGCCGAGCACCGTGGCCAGCGGGGCCAGGACGGGCGCGGCGAGGAGGCCGACCGACTCGGCGTGCAGCCGCCCCAGGGTGCGGGGGCCGACGCCGACGAGGACGAAGTCGAGCGCCGACATGCCGAGGCCGGCGAGCAGCAGGACGAGGAACCAGGAGTCGACCCAGCTCGCGACGACGACGGTGACGCACACCGCGGCAAGGGTTTCGAAGACCACGCGCAGCAGCGTGCAGACGGCGATGACGGGCGAGGCGGTCTCGAGCACCCGCGCCAGCTCCGGGGCGCCGCGCCGACCGTCCTCGGCCAGGTCGCGGGCCCGGCGCCGTGAGGTGCCCGCGATGGCGGACTCGGCGGCCGCGATGAGGGCCGCGGCCACGACGAGCACGAGCGCCAGCACGAGCAGGGGCCCGGCGGGGGCACCCACGGTCAGTCCCCCGAGGGCAGCGCGCGGTGCCCGACCGTGGGGGTCGGGTCGCCCGGACGGCCGATGCGGGCGAGGAAGCCCAGCACGAGCCTGCGCTGCAGCGTGAACATCTCGCGTTCCTCGTCGGGTTCGGCGTGGTCGTAGCCGAGCAGGTGCAGGATCCCGTGGGTCACGAGGAGCAGGACCTCGTCGGCCGTCGCGTGCCCGGACGCCTTCGCCTGGGCCGCGGCGACCTCCGGGCAGACGACGACGTCGCCGAGCAGCCCGGGCTCGCTCGTGCCGCCCTCCCGACCCGGCCGCAGCTGGTCCATCGGGAACGACATGACGTCGGTCGGGCCCTCCTCGTCCATCCACTGCACGTGGAGCCGGGACATGGCCTCGACGTCGACCATGAGGACGGACAGCTCGGCGAGCGGGTGCACCCGCATCTCGTCGAGCACGTACCGGGCCAGGTGGGACACCTCGACGGTGTCCACGCCCCGCCCCGCCGCGAACGAGCTCTCGTCGACGACCTCGATGCTCACGCGGTCACCGCTTCCGCGCGGCGTGCGGGGTGGTGACCCGCGGGCGGGCCTCCTCCCAGCGTCCGTACGCGTCGACGATCTCGCCCACGAGCCGGTGCCGGACGACGTCGCTGGAGGTGAGGCGCGTGAAGTGGACGTCCTCGATGCCCTCGAGGATGTCCTGCACGACCCGCAGACCCGACTCGGTGCCCGAGGGCAGGTCGACCTGGGTGACGTCGCCCGTGACGACGATCTTGGAGCCGAACCCGAGGCGGGTCAGGAACATCTTCATCTGCTCGGGCGAGGTGTTCTGGGCCTCGTCGAGGATGATGAAGGCGTCGTTGAGGGTGCGACCACGCATGTAGGCGAGCGGCGCGACCTCGATGGTCCCGGCGGCCATGAGCCGCGGGATCGAGTCGGGGTCGAGCATGTCGTGCAGCGCGTCGTACAGGGGCCGCAGGTACGGGTCGATCTTGTCGGTGAGCGTGCCCGGCAGGAACCCGAGCCGCTCCCCCGCCTCGACGGCGGGCCGGGTCAGGACGATGCGGTTGACCTGCTTGGCCTGCAGCGCCTGCACCGCCTTGGCCATCGCGAGGTACGTCTTGCCCGTCCCGGCCGGGCCGATGCCGAAGACCACGGTGTGGGAGTCGATGGCGTCGACGTAGTGCTTCTGGTTCACCGTCTTGGGACGGATGGTCTTGCCCCGGCTGGACAGGATGTTCATCGTCAGCACGTCGGCGGGGCGGTCGTCGGCCGTGCCCGCGGCCTGCGCACGGAGCATGGCGACGGAACGCTCGACCGCGTCGGGCGACAGGGGCTGACCGCTGCGCAGGACGGCCGTCATCTGGTCCACGAGCCGCTCGAGGAGGGCGACCTCGCCCGGCGCACCGGTGACCGTGATCTCGTTGCCGCGGACGAGCACGTCGGTGCGGGCGAAGGCCCGCTCCAGGACGCGGAGCAGCTCGTCGCGGGCGCCGAGGAGACCCACCATCGGCACCTCGGGCGGCACCACGATGACGTGCCGCGACTGCGCCGGGGGTTCGGGAGTGGTGTCGGTGCTGGCCATGATCGCCCCGAGGGGCCGTTCGCCTCCGTGCTGAGAGGTCGCGGTGGGGTCCGCGCTGTCGGGACGATCCTAACGAGCGGCGCGGTCGAGGGCTCGCGGGTTCACTCCCGGCGCAGCCGTTCCCACCGGAGCAGCACGGCCGGCCCGGGTGGCGGTGGCCACCCGGGCGGGCGTCGAGGACGCGTCGACGTCAGCGCCGTCACCCGGCGCGGGTCCAGTGCCCTCCCGTCGCGGGAGCGGTCTCGGGGGTGTCGGTGGAGCGGCGAGCGATCCTGCGCCGCTCTGCGGTGCGGCGTTGTGCGGTGCGGCGTTGTGCGGTGCGGCGTTCGGGCAGGGTGGGGTGCCCCAGCACCGGCGGTGGTTCGCGCCGGTACCGGTGCCCGGTCCTGACCGTCAGGACGGTCCGGCCGCGGTCGTCGCTGCTGGTGGTGAAGCCGGGCAGGTCCTTGGTGTAGTTGCAGGACCGGCACAGACCTTGCCCGTTGGCGACGCTCGTCCTGCCTCCCCGCGCCCAGGGGGTGACGTGGTCCAGGTGCCGGATCGGTGCCTGGCACCACGGGGTGGCGCACACCTGGTCCCGCCGTCGCAGGTAGCGGGCCAGCGCCGGTGGGAAGAGGCGGGACTTCGCGTCCATCGCGACCAGTTCACCCGCGGCCGGTGAGGTGTCCGGGGCGGTGTACAGCCTGCGCACCCACGTCTGGTCCCGTTCGGCAGCGTCCAGGACCAGCTCCCGGGCCTGGCGGGCGGGGAGGGGTCCGCCGTCGATGCCGTCGCACCACACCCGCGCGGAGGTGTTCCCGCCGCGCAGGAGGGCGGCTTCGTCCATGACGAGTTCGAGGGTGACCGGGAGCGGGTCGGTGACGAGGTCGAGGCCGGTGACGCGGGCGAACAGGACGTCGTACATCGCCTGGTCCTCGGTCCGCTCTTCACCGCGGCCGGCGAGGGTGTCGGCGCGCAGTTGGTCGGCGGCGGCGCGGCGCAAGGTGGTGAGCAGGGTGAGGTTGTGGGTGGGGGTGCCGACGGCGGTGAAGTAGGTCATGTGGTCCAGCCCGGG
>NZ_JBFBND010000012.1:0-131641 GCF_040702905.1 Kineococcus sp. NPDC059986
CGCACCGCAGAGCGGCGCAGGATCGCTCGCCGCTCCACCGACACCCCCGAGACCGCTCCCGCGACGGGAGGGCACTGGACCCGCGCCGGGTGACGTCCGCCTGCCCGGACGTCGCGCTCAGCCGCGCCCGTGCCGCAGGGACCGGCCGGGAACGGCGTCGGTGCGCACCCCGTCCTCGACGACGGGAACTCCACCGAGGACCACGTGCGGGATCCCGACGGCCGGCCGGCGAGGTTCCTCGAAGGTCGCCCCGGCGGCGACGGTGGCGGGGTCGAAGAGGACGAGGTCCGCGACCGTCCCGGGGCGCAGGACACCGCGGTCGGTCAACCCCAGTCGGCGGGCGGGCCGGGACGTGAGGTGGGCGACGCACTCCTCGAGACCGAGGACGCCCTCCTCCCGCACGTAGTGCCCGAGGTAGTGGGGGAAGGTCCCCCACGCCCTTGGGTGCGGTCGCGCGCCGACGAGCAGTCCGTCGCTGCCGCCGGCGTGCTGCGGGTGGCGCATGATGGCGCGCACGTTCTCCTCGTGCCCGACGTGCTGCAGGATCGTCGTGCCCAACCGGTCCCGGCGCAGCACGTCGACGAAGACGTCGAACGGGTCGGCGCCGCGCTGCGCGGCGACCTCCGACATCGTCGACCCGACGAGACCGGACAGTTCGGGGTTTCGGACGCCGGACACCTGCAGCGTCGACCAGTCGGCGACGACGCCGTGGCACCCGTCGGAGCCCTCGACCTCCAGTGCGTACCGGATGCGCCGCAACGCCTCCGGGTCCACCAACCGGTCGAGCGCGGCGGCCGGTCCCCCCGCCGACGCCCAGCTCGGCAGGACCGCGGCCAGGGTGGTCGAACCCGGCAGGTACGGGTAGGTGTCGAGAGTGACGTCGATCCCCTCCGCCGACGCCGCGTCGACGAGGGCGAGGAACTCCCCCGCCCGGCCGGCGTTGACGGCGAAGTTCATCGTGGCGTGCGTCAGGTGCAGGGCGACGCCCGACCGGCGCGCGACGTCGACGACCTCGGCGTACGCCGCCAGGGCGCCACGACCGTAGGAGCGCTGGTGCGGAGCGTAGAAACCCCCCGCCCGCGCGACGACCTCGCACAGGGCGACGAGTTCGGCGGTGTCGGCGAACATCCCGGGCACGTAGGTGAGACCGCTGGACATCCCGAAGGCCCCGTCCGCCATCCCGGCCGCGACGAGTCCGCGCATGCGGTCGAGTTCGGCCGGGCTCGCGGGCCGGTCGTCGGCGCCGACCACGAGCAACCGCACGGTCCCCTGGGGGACGAGGTAGGCGACGTTGACGGCGGTGCCGCGGTCGACGCGGTCCAGGTACTCCCCGACGGTCCGCCAGTCCCAGTCGAGGTCGGGAACCCCGTTCCAGCCGGCGAGCTGCTCCCGCAGCACGGCCAGGGCCGCGTCGTCGACGGGGGCGTAGCTCAACCCGTCCTGCCCGAGGACCTCCGTCGTGACGCCCTGGGTGGTCTTGGCCAGGTGCTCGGGGTCGGTCAGCACCGCGAGGTCGGAGTGGGCGTGCAGGTCGATGAACCCCGGGGCGAGCACGAGCCCGTCCGCCTCCAGGACGCGCGCCCCCGCCGTCGTCCCGACGTCACCGAGTTCGGCGATCCGGCCGTCGACGACGAGGGCGTCCCCGCGACGGCCGAGCGCTCCGGTGCCGTCGACGAGCGTGGCCCCTCGGACCAGCAGGTTCACCCGAACACCGTCCGCACCCAGTCCACGAGGACTGGCTGCGGGGCGAGGGCGTCGTCGAGGACGGGGAGCAGTCCCCACTTGTCGAACGCCGTGCAGGGGTGGGAGATCCCGAGCCGCAGCACGTCCCCGACGCGGAGGTCGACGTCGGCGGGGAAGCGCACGAACGCGTGCTGGTCGTTGAGGGCGCTGACGGTGCACCCGGTGAGTTCCTCGGTGTCCCCGTCCCCGCCGCGACGCACCGCCTGCACGACGGGCAGTCCCTCGTCGAACGGCAGGTCCCGTTTCCCGGCGTCGGCGAGCGCCAGTCCGGGTTCGGGGCGGGAGACGACACGCGCCCAACCGTGCAGCGCCGACCGGAGGGTTCCGGACGCCGCGGGGCCGGACCGCAACCGGTGGACGGGGGTGACCTCGCGGTAGAACCCGTCGTCGTGGCCGATGTAGGCCCCCGAGCGCAGGACGACGCGCACGCCGCCGGCCGGGTCGTGCAGACCGGCGAGCCCGGCCACGACGACGTCGTAGTAGGCGCTGCCCCCGGCCGACACGACCACGCCGCCGGGGACGTCGTCGGGGTAGACCCCGTCGTCGGCCAGCCGCCGGTGCAGGGCGGCGAGATCGGCGACCCAGTCGTGGACGGTCTGCAGGCTCGCCGCGGACGCGTCGTGGGCGAAGGCCCCCTCGTACCCGGCGACCCCGGCCAGCCGCAGGCCGGGCGTGGCGCGCACGGCGCGGGCGACGGCCACGGCGGCGTCCAGGGAGCGGGCCCCGGTCCGGCCCCCCGCCCCGCCGAGCTCCACGAGCACGTCGAGGGGGTGCACGGCGTCCCGCACGTGCGGGGCCATCCGCTCGACGACGTCGACCCCGTCGGCCCAGACGAGGACGCGACCGGACCGCGGCGCGGACAGCCAGCGCAGGACGGCGGGATCCAGCACGGGGTACGCGGCCTGCACCCAGTCCACGCCCTCGCGCAGGGCGACCGACAACTGCCAGGGCGTCGCCACGGTGAGGCCGATCGCCCCGGCGGCGAGCTGCTCGCGCCACAGGGACGGCGCCATCGTCGTCTTGCCGTGCGGGGCGAGGTCGACGCCGACCTCGGCGGTCCACCGCGCCAGGGTCGCCACGTTCCCCGCGAGCGCCCCGGCGTCGAGCGTGAGCAGCGGTGTCGGCAGCTCGTGCAGCGGTGGGCGGCGCGCGGCGAACTCGGCGGCGTCCTCACCCCAGGCCGTCACGGGGACGGCCTTGAACCGCGGGTCGAGGGGTCCGAGGTGGTGCGCGTCGTAGGCCACGAGCCCTCCAGCAGGCGTTGCACAGAGCGCAACGGCCGTTGCGCATGATCGTGCGGCCGTTCTAGCATCGGGCCGTGCCCGGGTCAAAGGTCCCCGCCCTGCGCGGAACGGTCGTCTGCGTCGGTGAGGCCCTCGTGGTCCTGACCCCCACCGAGGACGTCCCCCTCGCCGACGCCGAGACCTTCACGCGCACCGTCGGCGGGGCCGAACTCAACGTGGCGCTCACCCTCGGCCGGCTCGGCGTCGACGTGGCCTGGGTCTCCCGACTCGGGGACGACGGGTTCGCCGACCACGTCCGTGACCTCGCCACGACGGCCGGCATCGACGTCAGCGCCGTCGCCACCGACCCGGTCCGGCCCACCGGGCTCTACGTCAAGGCCCCCGGGACGGCCGCGGACGGGTCACGACGCTCCCGCATGCACTACTACCGCAGCGAGTCCGCCGCCGCGGCGCTCTCCACCGCCGACCTCGACGACCCCGCCGTGACGGCCGTCCTGGCCCGCGCGTCGGTCGTGCACGTCAGCGGCATCACCGCGGGCCTGTCGGCGTCCGCCGCGCAGTTCTGCGCCACGCTCACCGAACGCGTCCACGCGAGCGGGACGACGCTCTCGGTGGACCTGAACCACCGTCCCGTCCTGTGGCGCGACCGCGACGACGCCCCGCTGCGTGCGCTGGCCGCCGCGGCCGACGAACTGCTGCTCGGTGCCGACGAGGCCCGCGCCGTGTTCGGCACCGACGACCCCGCCCGGCTGCGCGGGCTGTTCCCGCGGGCGCGGCGGATCCTGCTGAAGCAGGAGGAGCACGGGGTGCTCGTCCTGGAACCCGGCGCCCCCGACCGGCACGTCCCCGCCCTGACCGTCGACGTCGTCGAACCCGTCGGCGCCGGCGACGCGTTCGCCGCGGGGTACCTCGCCGCCCGGCAGCGCGACCTGCCGGTCGACGCGGCGGTGGCGTTCGGCCACCGGTGCGCCGCAGCGGCTCTCGTCGTCCGGGCCGACCGCCCGCTGGACGTCCCGGCCCTGCCCGGAACCCCCGCCGACGGCCCGTCCCGTCCGTGAGCCAGAGCCTCGTCCGCGCCCTGCACCTGCTCGACCTCCTCGCCGCCGGCACCGGGACCCTCGGCGCGCTGGCCGAGGCCACGGGGTCCCACAAGAGCACGGTGCTGCGCCTGCTGCGCGACCTCGAGGGCGCGGGGTTCGTCCACCGCGCCCCGGACCACCGGTACGTCCTCGGCCCCCAGCTCTACCGGCTCGCGGACGTCGCCCTCGAGCACGTCGACGTCCTGCGCGCGGCGGCCCCCCGCCTGCGGGACCTGCGCGACCGCGTCGGCCAGACCGTCCACGTCGCCGTCCTCGACGGCCACGGCGGCCGCTACCGCGCCACCTACGTCGACAAGCTGGAACCGCGGGACGCGCCCGTCCGGATGGCCTCGCGCGTCGGCAGCGAGGCCGTCCTGCACTGCACGGCGGTCGGCAAGGTGCTGCTCGCAGGACTGTCCCCCGCCGACCGCGCGGAGGCCGTCGCGACGCTGGACCTGGTGCGCCGCACCGGACGCACCCTCGTCGACCCCGACCGGCTGCTGGCCGAACTCCAGGACGTCGCCGACCGCGGGTGGGCGCAGGACCACGCCGAGAACGAGACGTTCGTGAACTGCGTCGCGGCCCCCGTCACGGGACCGCACGGCGAGGTGCTCGCCGCCGTCTCGCTGTCCGTCCCCGACGTCCTGCTCCCGCACGAGGCGGTCCTCGACCTCGTGCCCCCGTTGCTGTCCGCCACCGCGGACATCGCCCGCGACTGCGGGTTCCGTCCCACGTCCCCACCCCCCGGAGGAGAACTCCCGTGAGCCACCCCAAGACCGCCGTCAGCACCAGCGACGCCCCCGCGCCGGCGCACACGTTCTCCCAGGGCGTCCGCAAGGGCCCGCTGCTGCAGGTCTCCGGCCAGGGCCCCGTGGACCCCGCGACGGGTGAGTACCTGCACCCCGGTGACGTGCGCGCCCAGACGCTGCGGACCCTGCGCAACGTCGAGGCCGTCCTGCGCGCCGGCGGGGCGAGCCTGGAGGACGTCGTCATGCTCCGCGTGTACCTGACGACCCGGGACGACTTCGCCGCGATGAACGAGGCCTACGGGGAGTTCGTCGCGCGGAACTGCCCCTCGGGGGTGCTGCCGGCCCGCACGACCGTCATGACGGGGCTGCCGCGCGAGGAGATGCTCGTCGAGATCGACGCCCTCGCCGTCCTGGACTGACGCGACCTCGCCGTCGGTCAGCGCAGTTCGACGGCGGCGCCGGCCATCCCCTCCGCGCGGGCCCAGGCCATGGCCTGGTCCGCCGGCAGGGGACGGGCGAAGTAGAAGCCCTGCAGCTCGTCGCACCCGAGCGCGCACAACCGGTCCGCGGCGGCGCCGGTCTCCACCCCCTCGGCGACGACGGCCAGGCCGAGCTTGTGGGCCAGGGCGATGACGGAGGAGACGATGACGTCGTCCTCGGGGTGGGCGACGAGCTCGCTGACGAACTGCCGGTCGATCTTCAGCTCGTGCACCGCGAGGCCGCGCAGGTGGACCAGGCTCGTGGACCCGGCGCCGAAGTCGTCGACGGCGACCCGCACCCCGCGCTCGCGGAGCCGCTCCACGACGGCGCGCGCCCCGACGGGGTCGTGGATGATCGCCGTCTCGGTGATCTCCAGGACCAGGTCGGCGGGGTTCCACCGGGTGAGGGCGAGCGCCTCCTCGACGATGCCCAGCAGACCGGAGTCCAGGCTGACGGCGGAGATGTTCACCGCCATGGACGTCTGCAGACCCTGCGCCCGCCACGTCGCGGCCTGCCGCAGCGCGGTGATGAGGACCCACCGGGTGAGGGCGTGGATGAGGTGGGTCCGTTCGACGAACGGCAGGAAGTCGGCGGGCAGGAGCAGCCCGCGGACGGGGTGGTTCCAGCGGACGAGGGCCTCGAACCCCAGCAGGCGTCCCCCGTCGCCGGACACCTTGGGCTGGTAGTGCAGGGCGAGCTGGTCGGCGTCCATCGCCGCTCGCAGCTGCCCCAGGAGTTCCAGCGCCCCCGTCGAGTGCGGGTCGCTGGCCGCGTCGTAGCGCAGCACCCCGACACGGGCACGCTTGGCCGCGTACATCGCGATGTCCGCGCGCTGCAGCAGTTCCCCCAGCGAGCGCCCGTCCGGGCCGGAGACGGCGATCCCGATGCTGCCCTGCAGGTCGATGGGCACGACACCGGCGTGCAGGTCCCCCACCGCGAGCGCCGCGAGCAGCCGCTTGGAAAGAACCTCGAGTTCGGCGACCCCGCGGTCACCGTCCTGCGGGTCGGGCACGAGGACGGCGAACTCGTCGCCGCCGAGGCGGGTGATGGTCCCGCGGTCGCCGAGCGTGGCGGCCAGCACGGTGGCGACCTGGACGAGGACCTCGTCCCCGGCGGCGTGGCCGAGGGTGTCGTTGACGTCCTTGAACCCGTCGAGGTCCAGCAGGAGCAGACCCAGCCGGCCGTCCCGGTCGAGCAGGGGTTCCGCGGTCTCGTGCAGCGCGCGGCGGTTGCCCAGCCCCGTGAGCGGGTCCGTCCGGGCCAGCTCCACGCGCACCCGGTCGCGCTGGCGGACGAGGACGGTGAGTGCGACCGCGGACACCACCGAGACCAGGACGGCGACGACCCAGGCGGCGGCGGAGGCGGGACTCACGCCCGCCCATCGGCACGTCGGCCGCGGACTTGAGCCGCTCAGCCGAACGGGCTCACCCGGCCGGCGGAACGCTCCACCGGTCGAGCACGGGGCGTCCGTGCTCGTGCCCCAACGCGCCCCACGTCCCGGCCTCGAGGGCGAAGAGGGCCCCCGCCGTGGGCGACAGGCCCAGCCAGGTGGCGAGCAGGACCCGCAGGAAGTGCCCGTGGGCGACGAGGACGACGTCCCGGCCCTCCGGTCCGGCCAGCCCCTCGGCCCGGCGCAGCACGCTGCGGGCGCGGACGGCGACCTGGTGGACGGTCTCGCCCGGGGTGTCCCCGGGCTCGACGCCGTCGTGCCAGACGGAGAACGGGCGGCCCAGCTCGGCGGAGATCTCCTCCGTCGTGCGGCCCTCGTAGGCGCCGTAGTCCCACTCGACGAGGTCGGGGTCGACCTGCAACCCGCCCGGGGCGCTCGCGAGGCCGGCCAGCTCGGCCGTGCGGCGCGCGCGTTGCCGGGGGCTGACGAGGACGGCCGCGACGTCGCGGCCGACGAAGACGGGTGCGAGGTGGCGGGCCTGGTCCTCCCCGACCTCGGTGAGGGGGACGTCCGTGCTCCCCGTGTGCTGACCGGACAGGCTCCACGCGGTCTGTCCGTGGCGGACGACGAGGATCGACACCCCGGGAGGCTAGCGTTGCCGCGGTGACGGACGCGACGGCAGCCCCCGCGGACGGCCGGGTCGCCCGGCGCGAGCGCATCGCCGCCCTCGTCGCAGCGCGCGGGACGGCCCGTGTCGCCGACCTCGCCGAGGAGCTGGGCGCCGCCGCCGTCACCGTCCGCCGGGACGTGGAGGCGCTCGCGGCCGCGGGACGGCTGCACCGCCGGCACGGGGTCGTCAGCGCCGCCCCGCCCGACGCGGCGGCGCTGGGGCGGGTCGTGGCGGTCGGGGAGCCCAACGGCTACCTCGGGGTCATCCTGCGCGGCGCGGACGCGGCGGTCGCGGCGCACGGCGGCCGGTACGTGCTGGAGGTGGCCCGCGACCAGGGCGCGGCGGCGGCGGCCGTGCGACGGGCCCTGGGGGCGCCGGACCTGGCGGGGATCCTCTACGCGCCGCGCTGGCGCTCGGTCGAGGAGGTGGCGTCGGACCCGATCGCGGCGGTCTGCCCCCCGGAGGTCCCGCTCGTCGTCGTCGAGCGGTTCGCCCCCCGCGGGTCGGCGCTCGCAGCGCGGGACGCGGTCCGCAGCGACCACGCGACGGGCGTCCACCTGGCGCTGTCGCACCTGCGCGCGCACGGACACCGCCGGATCGTGGCGTTCTGCCGCGACGACTCCCCCTCGGCGCGGACGGTGCGCGGGTGCTTCCGCGACGCCGCGCGCTCCCTGGGGCTGCCCGTCCTGTCCGAACCGCTGCTGAGCTCGGACGGGGCGGACGCGACTCACTCGGCGCAGGCCCCCGACCCCGCGGAGGCGGTCCGCCGCCTGCGGGCGACGGCGCTGCTCGTGCACTCCGACGCCGATGCGCTCTCGCTGGTGCCGCGGCTGGCGGGGGCGGGGCTGCGGGTGCCCGACGACGTGTCCGTCGTCGCCTACGACGACGTCGTGGCCGGGCTCGGCGACGTGCGGCTGACGGCCGTCGCCCCGCCGAAGCGGGAGGTGGGCCGGGCCGCCGTGGACCTGCTGGCGTGGCGGATGGCGGCGCCCGACGCCCCGACCCGGCACCTCGAGATCGCCCCGCACCTCGTCGAACGCCACAGCGTGCGGACGATCGATCGCTCACGCGCGATCGATCGATCTTGACGCTCACCACTCCGCGCGGGAACAGTCCGGCGCATGATGCGCGCCGCGCTGGCGATGAGCCCGCCCACCTACGACCGCGTCGTGGACGGACCGTTCCTCGAACGGTTGCGCCGGAGCGTGGACCTCGCCCCGGGCCTCCTGACGGAGTTCACCAGCCCCGCCGCCCTCGCCACCCTCGCCGACGTCGACGTCCTCGTCACCGGCTGGGGGTGCCCCGTCCTCGACCCCGCTGTCGTGAGTTCCGCGCCGCGGTTGCGGGCCGTCGTCCACGCCGCGGGGTCCGTCCGTGCGCACGTCACCCCCGCCGTCTGGGAACGCGGGATCCTCGTGTCGTCGGCCGCCGCGCAGAACGCCGTCCCGGTCGCCGAGTTCACCCTCGCCGTGGTCCTGCTGGCCGGCAAGGACGTGCTCGGCGCCGCCCGCGGGTACCACGCCCGCCGGACCCGCCCGGCGTCCCTGCCGGAGGGGCGCGGGAACTACGGCGCCACGGTGGGCGTCCTGTCCGCCTCCCTCGTCGGCCGCCGCGTCCTGGAACTGCTGCGTCCCTTCGACCTGGACCTGCTCGTCCACGACCCCTACGTCCCCGACGCGGAACTGCGCGCCCTCGGTGCCGAACCCGTGGGCCTGCTGGAACTGGCCGCGCGCAGCGACGTGTTCAGCGTCCACACCCCACTGCTGCCCGAGACGCGCGGTCTCGTCGACGCGCGGGTGCTGGCCGCCCTCCCCGACGGCGCCACGGTCGTGAACACCGCACGCGGTGCCGTCGTCGACGGCGTCGCGCTGGAGGCCGAACTCCGCAGCGGCCGGCTGAACGCGGTCCTCGACGTCACCGACCCCGAACCCCTGCCGGCGACCTCGCCCCTGTGGGACCTGCCGAACGTCCTGCTCACCCCGCACGTCGCGGGCTCGCAGGGCAACGAACTGCGCCGGCTGGCCTCCGCGGCCGCCGCCGAGGTGGAACGGTTCGTCGCCGGCCTCCCGCTGCGCCACCCGGTCGCCCACCCCGCCCTGTCCCGCACCGCCTGACCGAGAGGACTGCACGTGCCGTTGCTGCCGGACGTTCCCGAGGACCGGGTGCTGTCCCCCGTCACCGGGTGGACGCGCGCGCACTGGCTGGCCGCCGCCGACGACCTGCTGCTGGCCGTCCGACCCTGGGCGAGCCCGGGGTTCGGGCGTCTGGACCTGCCCGGGGAACCCGCCCGCGCGGGGTGGGTGTCGGACGGGCTGGAGGGTTTCGCCCGCACGTTCCTGACGGCCGCGTTCCGCGTCGCCGGAACCGGTGGCGACGACCCGCACGGCCACCTCGTGCACTACCGGCGGGGGCTGCTCGCCGGGACCCGCACCCCCGGCGCCGACGACGCCGAGTCCTGGCCCCCGGTCCGGTCCGTCGGCGACGGAGGACAACCCATGGTCGAGTCGGCCTCGGTCGCCCTCGCGCTCGACCTGACGCGGGAGTGGTTGTGGGACGGGCTGTCCCGGGCCGAGCAGGACCAGGTCGAGGCGTGGTTGCGCGGGAGCCTGCGGCACGAACCCGCCCCGAACAACTGGTACCTGTTCCCCCTGGCCGTGGCCTCGTTCCTCACCGGCGCCGGCCGCGGTGACACCGAGACGGAACGCGTCGTCGACCGCGGCCTGGAACTACTCGAGGGCTGGTACCGCGGCGAGGGCTGGTACTCCGACGGCGACGGCCGGATGTTCGACCACTACGTCGGCTGGGCCATGCACCTGTACCCGGTGCTGCACGCGCACCTGCGGTCCGGCACGACACCCGACGACATCGGGCTGGCGAACCGCGTGGCCGAGCGGCTGCGGGAGTTCCTCGAGGTCTTCGCGCGCACGTTCGACGGGAACGGCGCCCCGCTGCACCAGGGGCGTTCCCTCACCTACCGGTTCGCCGCCGCGAGCTCGGTCGCCGCCGGCGCCGTGACGGGGGCGACGCCGTGGTCGCCCGGGGTGAGCCGGTCCCTGCTGTCCGGGGCCGTGCGGCACTTCCTCGACCGCGGCGCGACCCGCGACGGGGTGTTCGTCCGCGGCTGGTACGGACCGCACGCGGGCAGCCTCCAGCCGTACTCCGGACCGGGGTCGCCGTACTGGCTGTCCAAGGCGTTCGTCGCCCTCCTCGCCCCGGCCGACCACCCGCTGTGGACGGCGACGGAGGAACCTGTCCCCGCGCTCGGCCCGGCCCGCACGACCCCCGTCGGGCCGCCGGGGTGGCTCGTCCAGAACACCCCCGACGGCCTCGTCCGGGTGCACAACCACGGCTCCGACCACTCCCGTCCCGGGCAGCCGACCGCCGTCGACCCGCTGTACGCCCGGTTGGCGTACTCGACGCGCACGGGCCCGACGTCGGCCGCGAACGTCGCGGACAACACCGTCGTCGTGCACCTGCCGGGAGCGCGGGACGGCGTCCGGGCGGGGTTCGACCCCGTCGGGACCGGACCCGGCTGGGCCGCGAGCCGGCACCGCCCCGCGTTCGCGGGCACACCGCTGCCGCAGGCGCAGGTGCTGTGCGTCGTCGTGGCCCGCGGTGCGTGGGAGGTGCGGGTCTTCTCCTTCGAGGCCGCCCCCGCCGGGACCGCCGTCACCGCGACGGGCTGGGCCCTGGCCGCGGCGGGGCCGTGGGAGCTCGACACCGAGGTGGCGGGGACCGCCGTGCAGGTGGACGCCCCCGGGCTGCGGACGCGGTTCGCGGCCGTCGCCGGGTTCGACGTCGCCGACGTCGTGCGCGCACCGGCCGGCACCGCCTTCGGCGACTGGGCGCTCGTGCCCCGGCTGCGGGGGGTCGCCACGCGGTCCCCCGCCGTCGTGGCGGCGACGCTGTCGGCCGCCGACCCCGGCCCCGCACCCGAGGTCCTCGTCACCGGCAGCGAGGTGTCCGTGACGTTCGCGGACGGGGCGCGGTGCCGGATCAGGCTGCCCGCCACCTCGCAGGACGTCCCGGCGGTGGAGTGGTAAGAACGGCGCCGTGGATCCCTTCGCCGACGTCCTGACCGCCAACGCCGAGTACGCCAAGACCTTCGTCGACGACGGACGCCCCGGGGTCGCCGGGGTCGGGCTCGCCGTCATCACCTGCATGGACTCGCGCATCTCCCCCCTGGAGATGCTGGGCCTGGCCAAGGGGGACGCGAAGATCCTGCGCAACGCCGGCGCCCGCGTCACCGACGACACCCTGCGCACGCTCGTCCTGGCCCACTACCTGCTCGGCGTCGAGCGCGTGCTCCTGCTGGCGCACACCGACTGCGGCATGACGAAGAACACCGACCCCGACGTGCACGCCAAGGTCCTGGCCCACGGCGTCGACTCGCGCAGCATCGAGTTCCGCACGATCCCCGACCAGCGCGCGACGCTCGTCAACGACGTGCAGCGCATCCGGTCCTGGCCGTTCCTGCCCGCGGAGATGCCCGTCGCGGGCGGTGTCTACGACGTGCGCACCGGCGCGATCGAGATCGTCGTCCCCGCCGACGGCGAGGCCGAGGACCAGCCGCAGAGCTGACGGGGACCGACCCGGGGGCGACCCGCCCCGGCTGGGCGAGGATGTCCCCGTGCCCGGCCCCATCCAGTCCATCGAGCGTGCCGTCGCCGTGCTGCGCCTGCTCGCCGGGGCGGGGCAGGGGCTCGGGATCGTCGACATCGGCAACGCCCTCGGCCTGGCCAAGACGACCGCGCACGGGATCGTCCGGACTCTCGTCGACGTCGGGCTCGTGGTCCAGGGCGAGGACGGCGACTACCGGGCCGCCCCGGACCTGTCCGACCTCGGCCGCCCGCGCATCGACGCCAACGACCTGCGTGCCCGGGCGGTGAACTGGGCGGACTCCCTGGCCAGCCGGACCGGGGAGTCCGTCCTGCTGGCGACGCTCTCGGAGGGCCGCGCGCTCGTCGTGCACCACGTGTTCCGGCCCGACGACAGCATGCAGGAGCTGCGCACCGGCACCTCGATGCCCGCGCACGCCTGCGCGCTCGGCAAGGTCCTGCTCGCCTCCGCTCCCGTGCGCCCGGACCGCCGCCGCCTCGTGGCGATGACGGGGCGCACCGTCACCGACCCGGCCGTCCTGCGCCGCACGCTGGCCGCCGTCCGCGAGCAGGGCTGGGCCCTGGAGGTCGAGGAGGCGCTCCCGGGGGTCGCGGGCATCGCCGCGCCGGTGCGCGACCTCGGCGGGATCGTCGTCGGGGCCATCGGCGTGGACGGCGAGGCCGACCGCATCGTCGACGCCCGGGGACGGCCCCGGGCCGGGCTCGTCCCGGCGGTGCGGCAGGCCGCGCGCTCGATCTCGCGCGGGCTCGGCGCGCGCGACCGCTGAAAGGCGGCACCCGACGGACCGTCGGGCAGGATGACGCCGTGAGCGACCACCGACCCGAGCACCAGGGCTACGTCGTCGCGATCGACCAGGGCACCACGTCGACGCGGTGCATCCTCTTCGACCACGCCGGCCGCCTCGTGGCGGTCGCCCAGCGCGAGCACCGCCAGCACTACCCCCGCCCCGGCTGGGTCGAGCACGACGCCGCCGAGATCTGGCGCAACGTGGCCCGGCTCGTCCCGCAGGCCATGGCGCAGGTGGAGGCGAGCCCCGCCGACGTCGTCGCCATCGGCATCACCAACCAGCGGGAGACCGTCGTGGCGTGGGACCGCCGCACCGGCGACCCCGTCGGACCGGCCGTCGTGTGGCAGGACACCCGCACCGCCGACCTCGTCGAGGAGCTGTCGGCCGAGGCCGGCGGGGCCGACCGGTTCACCGACGTGTGCGGGTTGCCGCTCACGACGTACTTCTCCGGACCCCGCATCGCCTGGATGCTGCAGGCCGACCCGGGGTTGCGGCGGCGCGCCGGAGCGGGTGAGGTCCTGTTCGGCACGATCGACTCCTGGCTCGTCTGGAACCTCACGGGCGGTCCCGACGGCGGCCGCCACGTGACGGACGTGACGAACGCGAGCCGCACCATGCTCATGGACCTCGCGTCGCTGGACTACTCCCCGCAGATGCTGGAGGTGTTCGGGGTCCCGCGCCGGTCGCTGCCGGAGATCGTCCCGAGTTCCCAGGTCTACGGCCGGGCCCGTTCCGTCGTCCCGGGGGCCGTCATCGGCGCCGCCCTCGGCGACCAGCAGGCCGCGCTGTTCGGGCAGACCTGCTTCTCCCCCGGCGACGCGAAGTGCACGTACGGCACCGGCAGCTTCCTGCTCATGAACACGGGGTCGGAGATCACCCGGTCCTCGCACGGGCTGCTGACGACGGTGGCCCACCAGGTCGCGGGGGAACCCCCCGTCTACGCCCTGGAGGGTTCGATCGCCGTGACCGGCGCCCTCGTGCAGTGGTTGCGCGACAACCTCGGACTCATCTCCACCGCACCGGAGGTGGAGACGCTGGCCCGGACGGTGCCCGACAACGGCGGGTGCTACTTCGTGCCCGCGTTCTCGGGGTTGTTCGCCCCGCACTGGCGCGCGGAGGCCCGCGGTCTGCTCATCGGGCTGACGGGGTACGTCACGAAGGGGCACATCGCCCGTGCCGCACTGGAGTCCACGGCGTGGCAGACCCGCGAGGTCGTCGACGCGATGGACGCCGACTCGGGGTTGCGGCTGAACTCGCTGCGCGTCGACGGCGGCATGACGTCGAACAACCTGCTCATGCAGACCGTCGCCGACGTCCTCGACGCCCCCGTCGTGCGGCCCATGGTGAGCGAGACCGTGTCCCTCGGCGCGGCCTACTCCGCCGGCCTGGCGGTGGGTTTCTGGCCCGACCGCGAGGCGTTGCGCCGCCGCTGGCACCGGGCCGGGCAGTGGACGCCGTCGATGGACCCCGAGGTGCGCGACCGCGGGTGGGAGGACTGGCAGGAAGCCGTCCGGCGGACGTTCGGGTGGATCCGGCACTGACCCCACGTCTCGCCGGACCCCGGTCAGCCGATGGGGGCGTTCACCCGGGCCCCGGTCGCGGCGGACCACTCGATGTAGCCGTGCTCGAAGTTCGTCCGCCGCCCGCCCGGGATGTCGAACTCGTCGCTCGTCGGGTACCCGAGGAACCCGTTCTCGTAGCCCGTCTGGCCGTACTTGGCGAGGATCGCGCCCACGACTGCGTGGTACTGCCCGGTCCACGTCAGGTAGACGGTGCCCCGCTGGAACGCTTGGTAGGTGCCTCCGTCGCGGATGCGCACCTCCTGGGTCGTCGGCAGGCCCAGCACCCGCGCGCCGGCGCGGTCCTGCAGGTACCTCGCCCGGAAGGTGCCCCACAGGCTGTGGGCGCCGGTGGACGGGGACCACACCAGGGTGCCCCCCTCGAAGGACTGCGAGCGGGTCCCGTCCTCGTCGGTCACCGCGGCGGACCGCGGGAACCTCAGCATGCCGTTCTCGTAGCCCAGCGCGGCGTACAACCCGAGGAAGGGCACGGCGACGGCGTTGGGCCCGGTGGACGGCGACTGGTAGGCGACCCCGCCCTGGAAGCGCTGGTAGCTCCCGGTCAGGGTGGGGAACTCCTGGGAGGTCGGGTACCCGAGGTACCCGTTCTCGTAGCCCGACGAGCCGTACAGTTCGCGGATCGGCCCCGACACCGAGTGGGCGCCGGTCGCCGGCGACCAGTACATGATGCCGCCCTGGTACTTCTGGTAGGCGCCGCCGTCGCGGATCCGCGACTCCTGCGAGGTCGGGTACCCCAGGAAGCCCTGCTCCCACCGGACGGTGTCGTACAGCCCCCGGAACGCCCCCGAGACGCTGTGCGTCCCCGAGGCGGCGGAGGTGTAGACCGACCCGCCCTGGAAGAACTGGTACGCGCCGTCGCCACGGGCCAGGGACCGCTCCGGGCTCGTCGGGTACCCGAGGAACCCCCACTCCCAGCCCTGGCCGGCGTAGAAGCCCTCGACGTCCCCCGAGACCGCCTGCGCCCCGGTCGCCGGAGTCCAGAACGTGGTGCCGCCCTCGAACTCCTGGAACACCCCGCCGGCGCGCGCCGGTTCCTCGCCCGAGGCCGGGTAGCCGAGGAATCCCGTCTCCCAGCCGGTCGAGCTCCACAAAGCACCGAAGGCTCCCGAGACGTCCCACGCCCCGGTGTCCTCGGTGGAGTAGATCGAGCCGCGCTCGAAGGTCGCGTAGACGCCGGAGAGGTCCGGGGTCTGCCGCAGGCACGACGTCGGCTGTCCCAGCCGTCCCGCCGGGCCCCCGACCGCGGCGTAGCGGTCGGCGACGGGGCCGGCCAAGCAGTCCCTTGCGGCGGCGGCCTCCGGTGCTCCCGAGGCCAGCAGCGCCGCGACCACCGCTCCCGTGACGGTGCGACGCACCCGACCCGACACCACGATTTCCCCCACTGCCGCTCGACCGGACCGCCGTGCGACGGTCCCGACAACGTTACGGGCGGCGAGGAACCCGCGCGGCGGGTTCGGCGATCTCCCCCTCGGGCGGGTGAGTTCCGGGTGTCACCGGCGCCGGGTGGAGCGACGGCCTCAGGGGATCGCGTCGCCGGTCAGGCGCCGCACCGTCCCCACGACCACGTCCACGGCGATCCCGAAGACCAGGTGCGACCCGCCCTCCCAGACCCACCACGCCTTCGGCAGGTCCGACACGCGCGCCTGCACCCCCGTCGCCGGCAGCAGCGTGCCGTGGAAGGCGGCGAAGAGCGCGGCACCGCCGAGGGTTCCCCCACCGGCGCGCACGAGGGGCACGGGTCGCGAGGCCAGCGAGTAGACGACGGGGTACCCGTACGCCAGAGCCCGGTGGAACCACACGGCCCCGGCCTCCAGTTCGTCCCCCTGCAACGCGTCCCCGTCCCCGCCCCGCAGGTCGACCAGGCGCCGGTACAGCTCCGAGGGGGGCATGCGGTCGCCGTGCCCCGCGGGGTCGGCCCCCGGCAGGTCCTTCTGGCCGGGGCGCGGCGGCAGCAGCCGCTCCCCCCAGACCTGCAGGGTGGACTCGGCCTTCGCCTTGGCCTGCACCCCGACCCAGCCGGCCAGCAGGCCCGTCGCCACGTCGAGGACCACGCGCGTCGTCGTCACCGGACCTCCTCCGCCAGCGCCGCGCCCCGGGCCAGGGTGAGGGTGGTCGAGCGACCCGCCAGGTACGGCAGCAGCACGACACGTCCGCCCCAGCTGCGCACGAGCGGGGCCTCCAGGAGTTCGGCGCCGCCGTAGTCACCGCCCTTGGCCCACACGTCGGGCCGCAGCGCGTCCAGGGCGGCGCGGGGGTCGTCCTCGTCGAAGACGACCACGGCGTCCACGCAGTCGAGGGCCGCGAGGACCCGCGCCCGGTCGCCGTGGTCGTTGACGGGCCGACCGGGGCCCTTCAACCGGCGGACCGAGGCGTCGGAGTTCACGAGCACCACGAGGGCGTCACCGAGCCGGCGGGCCGCCTCCAGGCACGCCACGTGACCGGCGTGCAGCACGTCGAAGCAACCACCGGTGGCCACGACGGTCCCGCCGGCGGCGCGGACCCGGGCCACCGGGTCGTCGGCGTCGTGCGCGACCGTCGGCACGCCCTGCTCCTGCGACGGGTGCCGCAGCGCGCGCCACCCGGCGGCGCCGCCGCCGGCGACCCACGCCGACGCGTCACCCACCGCGCTCACCACGGCCTCGGACGGGACCCGCCCGGCCGCCAGGGCGAGCGCGGCGGAGGCCGCGAACCGGTCGCCGGCGCCACAGGGGTCACCGACGGCCACCACGGGCGCCGGGACGAACAGCGCCTCCGAGCCCGGCGCCGCCAGCCACGCGCCCTGCGCCCCGGTCGTCACCACGACCCCCTGGGCACCCCAGCGGGTGGCGAGGTGCTCGGCCAGCCCGTCGGGTGTCGACGGGCCCGACGCTCCGGCGCCCGCCCGGGCCTCGGACAGGTTCGGGGAGACCAGGGTGCAGCCGGGGACCGGCTGCCCCCCGCGCGGGTGCGGGTCCCACACGACCGGCACCCGGCGGGCCGCCTCGGTCAGGGCCGCCCGCACGACCGGGTCGTGCGTGGTCCCGGCGCCGTAGTCGCTCACGAGCACGACGTCGGCGGTGGCGAGGACGGCGGCCAGGGCGGCACCGTCCACGTCCTGCGGCGTCGCCGGACCCCCCTCGTCCAGGCGCACCAGCGACTGCCCCGCCACCCGGACCCGGGTCTTGGTGCGGGTGGCGCCCTGGTGGCCCAACCCGACGACCGCAACCGGGTCGGCCGCGCCCTCCAGGCCCTCGCGCAACCGGCGGCCGGCCTCGTCGGCGGCCAGCGGGGTCACCAGCGTGGTGCGGGTGCCGCCCGTCCCGGCGCCGCCGGCGGCCACGAGCAGGGCGGTCAGCCCCGCGCCTCCCGGGCTCTCCTGCCGTTCGGTGAGGTCCACGACGGGGACCGGGGCGTCCGGGGCGATGCGCTCGCTGCGCCCGAGGAGGTCGCGGTCCAGGACGCTGTCGCCGACGACGACGACGTGCCGCTCCCCCGTCGCACGGGGCGCGCGCGCCACGACCGGCGTGGTGAGCGGTGCCGGCGCCGGTTCCGCACCGCGGACCCCGGTGGCGACGACCTCCCCGCGGACCTCCCCGCGGACCTCCCCGCGCAGGTGTGCGTCGACCGCGGCGCACAGGGCGTGCACCGCGACGAGGTGCCCTTCCTGCACGGCGGAGGTGGAGGAGCCCTCCACCCCGACGAACACGGTCTCGTCGCTGGCCCGCGACAGGGGGCTGGGCGACGGGCCGGTCAGGGACAGCACGTGCAGGCCGGCCCGGCGGCCGCGCTCGGCGGCCCGCACGACGTTGGGGCTGCGGCCGGAGGTCGACAGCAGGACCAGGACGTCCCCGGGGCGGCCGTGTGCCTCGACCTGGCGGGCGAAGACCTCCTCGCCGCCGTAGTCGTTGCCGATGGCGGTGGTCGTGGAGCTGTCGGCGTGCAGCGCGATCGCCGACAACGGCCGGCGCTCGCCCTCGAAGCGTCCCACCAGCTCGGCGGTGAGGTGCTGGGCCTCGGCGGCGCTGCCGCCGTTGCCGGCGGCCAGCAGGCGGCCGCCGCGGGCGAGGACCTCGGCGAGGCGTCGCGCCCAGCCGTCGAGCACCGGTGCCTGCGCCGTGAGCCGGGCCACCGCGGCCGCGACCTCCGGTGCGTGCCCGGTCAGCCACTGCTGCGCGGGGCGGTCCTGCATGGGGTCGGTCACGACTGCTCCTCCTGCTGGTGGCGGATCTGGCGGGGACCACGCGGTCGTCCCGTCGCTGCCCTCACGGGGACGTCCCTGACGACGACGTCCCTCACAGCGCCTGCTCCGCGCCGGCGGGCACCGCGGACCGCGGGTCGATCGGGGCGGCCGGCGGGGGCACCGGGACCTCCCCCGCGGCCAGCGCCGCGACGGCGTCGACCACCCGCTGCGGCGAGACGTCCAGGCACGGGTGACCCGGGGTCGGGCAGACCTGGGCCCGGGTGAGGCGGCACGGCGCGGTCAGGTCTCCCAGCACCACGACCGGCACCCCGAAGGGGGCCCACCGCTCGACGGGCATGACCGCGGAGAACCAGCTGGCGACGGGCGTCCCCACAGCCGCGGCGAGGTGGGCGGGGCCGGTGTTGCCGACCACCGCGACGGCGGACGCCTCGAGCAGGGTCGCGAGCTGCCCGAACGTGGTGCGTCCCGAGGCGTCGACGACACGGCGCGCGACCCCACGCACCCGCGCGGCCAGCTCCACCTCACCGGGGCCCCCGGTGACGACGACGCGCCAGCCCGCCGCGTCCAGGGCCGCGACGGCGGCCGCGGCCACGTCCGGCAGGGGGGCCCGCGCCGGGACGGAGGCGCCGGGGTGGACGACGACGCAGCGTCCCTCGCCCAGGTCCGGTCCGAGCTCGTCGAGCAGGTCCGTCGGCAGGTCCGGCAGGGGGTGGCGCAGGGCCATCCGCGGGTCCTCGGGAACGGCCCGGCCGGTGGCGAGCACCAGTCCCAGGTTGGCGACGACCTCGTGCTCACCGCCCGTCCCGTCCGGGTTCCCGGGACGCTTGTGCCGCACGTCCAGCAGGCTCCCCGGGTAGTCGTCGCAGGCCGCGACGACGCGCGGCACCTCGGCGAGGCGGGCCAGGAGGGCCATCGGCAGGGGGCTCTGGTGGTAGGAGGTGAACACCACCACCTCGTCGTAGCGCCCCTGCCGAAGCAGGTCCACCAGCGCCCGCAGCGCCTCGGGGTCCGGCGCGGGCGGGTGGTAGCCCGACCACGGGACGTCGGCCACGACCACGTCGTCGACCTCGGGCAGGAGACGGGCGGCCGCGGCACCGGGGGGCGCGGCGAGGACGTCGAGGCGGGAGGCACGCACACCGTCGGGACCGTGGCGCAGGGCGGCGATCGCCGGGCCCGTCATCAGCACGTCGCCGTCGCTGTCCAGCCGGACGGCCAGGATCCGCGGGCCGCTCACCGGGCGGCCCGCGGCGCGAGCAGGAGGTCCAGCGCGGCGGCGAGGTCGGGGGCGTGCGCGTGGTCCGCACCGTCCGGCTCCGCGCCGGGGGTCCGGGGGCCGGGGACGAGCACCGACCGCGCGCCCGCCGCGCGGGCCGCCCCCGCGTCGGTGCTGGAGTCGCCGACGACCGCGACGTCGCCGGGACACAGCCCCAGCGCCGCGGCGGCGGCCAGGACGAGACCGGGGGCGGGTTTGCGGCACCCGCAGCCGTCACCGGGGGCGTGCGGGCAGGTGCGCACCACGTCGACGCCCCCGAGACGGCGCACGACCTCGGCCGTGACGGCATCGGCCTGCTCGGCGGTGATGAGGCCTCGACCGACGCCGGACTGGTTGGTCACGACGCCGGTGAGCACCCCTGCCGCCCGCACCCGCTCGAGCGCGGCCACGGCCCCGTCGACGAGGTGGACCTGCTCGGGGTCGCCGTTGTACGGGACGTCGTGCACGAGCGTGCCGTCGCGGTCGAAGAGCACGGCGCGCACACCGGGCCGGCTGTCAGGGTTGTCCACCCGCTGTTCCTATCCCAGTGGGACGACGGACGCACCGCGACCACCACCCGCAGCGCCGGGGTGAGACGCGCGTCACGTTCGGCACCTCGAGGCGACGTCCGCCGCCGGGCAGGTTAGGTTCCCCCGAGACAACAGGACGAGGGAACGGGACGAGTTCCCCTCCTCCGGACGACGTCCCTCCTGCGGACGACGTCCCGCCTGTCGGAACCCGAACCCCCAGGAGACGTCGATGAGCATCCCCGTCGCTCCCTACCCCCCGCGCAGCACCTCGACCGAGGACGGTCCGGACGTCTGGAACTGGGCCAGGAACTCCACGATCGCCCCGGCGTCCTCGCTCCTGCGACCGACGACCGAAACCCAGCTGCAGGAAGCCGTCTCCTCCAGTCCCGGCCGGCTGCGCCTGACCGGTGCGCGGATGTCCGCGGGGCGGATGCTGGAACTCGCCTCCGCGGGTGACCGGCTGGTCGACACCACCGGCCTGCGCGGCCTGCTGGGCACGACCGAGGACAGCGTCACGTTCGCCGGGGGAACCCTGCTGCAGGACGTCTACGACGTGCTGACGGCGATGGGTCGCATGCTGCCCTCCTCCCCCGGGGTCATCGCCTCCCAAACCCTCGCGGGCGCGCTGGCGACCGGGACCCACGGGCAGGGGCTGCGCCAGTCCTCCCTCGGGGACGCGGCGCTGACCGTGCGGATGGTGCTGGCCGACGGTTCCGTCGTCGACGTCGACCGTCACCACCCCTGGTTCCCCGCCGTGCAGCTCGGCCTCGGCGTCCTGGGAGCCGTCAGCGCGGTCACCCTGCGCACGGTGCCCTCCCGCGTGTACACGTGCGTCAAGGACGCCGTCAGCGCCCACGACCTCGAGACCGCGCTGCCCGCGTGGAACCGCGACCACGAACTCAGCAAGGCGTGGTGGTTCCCGGACGAGGACCTCGTGCACGTCTGGTCGGCGCGGGAGGCGGACGAGGCGGACCGGCTCGCCTGGGAACGCGGTGGTGGACGCCTGCTGGAGCACGGGACCGCCAGCGCCGCCATGAACCGGACGGTCGACGCGGCCCTCGTGAACATGCGCGGCGACACGCGACTGGCGGACGGCGACAGCAAGCCGTACCGGACGGTCAAGCGGTTCCGGGACTTCACCGACGTGACGGGCGACGTCTACCAGGTGTTCTGCCGCGGCATCGCGACCCCCCAGATCAACGTGGAGATCGGTGTCCCGCTGGAGCGGGCCGGTGAGGTCGTCGCGTCCCTCAAGGAGTGGCACGCCAGGACCCGCCCGCACATGCACTACCCGGTCATCCTGCGTTGCACCGGTCCGTCGAACGCGTGGCTCAGCCCCTCGCAGGGGCAGGAGACCGTGTACTTCGGCCTCGTCGTCTACTACGCCGACGACGGAACCCTGTCCGAGGGCGGGATGGACTTCCTGCGCGCGGCCGAGGAGGTGCTCGCCGCCCACGGCGGTCGCCCCCACTGGGGCAAGTACTTCGAGGCCCCCCTGTACGACTGGCGGGCGCTGTACCCGCGGTGGGACGACTTCCGCCGGGTGCGCGACCAGCTCGACCCCGGGCACCGGTTCGCCAACACGTTCACCGACGGCCTGTTCGACTGACCACGGTCGACCCGCGGGGACCAGCCCGGGTCGACCCGGCCCGGACGACGGACCAGCCCGAACCACAGATCAGCCGGACCGACCGGCCCGACCGAGGAGTGCACCGATGAAGGCGTGGGCGACCCTGCTGACGCAGCCGAACTACCTGGTGGGCGTGCAAGTGCTCAACGCCTCGTTGCGCCGCTCCGGCACGTCCCACCCGCTCGTGGTCATGGTGACCCCGGACATCGGAGCCGACGACCGTCAGACCCTGCTCGACGCGGGGTGCCTGGTCCGGGAGGTCCCGACGTTGCGCCCGGACAGCCGGCTCGAGGCGCGCTACGCCAACGCCCGGTTCGCCGAGGTGTGGAGCAAGCTCGGTTCCTGGGCACTGGTGGAGTTCGAGCGCCTGGTCGTCCTCGACGCGGACATGCTCGTCGTGGCGGGCATGGACGAGTTGTTCTCCCTCGAACTGCCCGCCGGCGGGGTCGCCGCGTGCCACGCGTGCCGTTGCAACCCCAACCGCATCGCCAGCTACCCCGAGTCCTGGAAGCCCGAGAACTGCTTCTACAGCCACTGCCGCGGGATCGAGCACACCGAGGAACCGGACCTCGTCGACAACTACTTCAACGGCGGTTTCCTCGTCGTGGAACCCGACCGTGCGGTCTTCGACGCGATGATCGCCGCGCTGAACGGGCTCACCGACCTCACGCGGTACCAGTTCGCCGAGCAGGACTTCCTCAACGAGTTCTTCGAGGGCCGGTGGCGGCCGCTGCCCTACGTCTACAACGCACTGAAGACGCTGCCGCACCAGCACCCCGCGCTGTGGGACGCCGACCAGGTCAAGAACATCCACTACATCATCGACAAGCCCTGGGACGGCAGGACCGAACCCGGCAGCCGGTACCACGAGCTGCACGAGATGTGGTGGGCGGTGGCCGAGCAGGACGTCCTCACCGCCTGAGGACGGTCCCGGCGCGTCAACACGGCATCAGGCTCGTGGCGGCGCACGTCAGGTGCGCGTCAAGACCCGTTCCGGGGTGGGCGGGCGCCGCCTAGCGTCGCCGTCGTGTCCACCACCACCGCCGCCAGTTCACCAGCCCGGTTGTTCGTGCCCGTCCGCCGCCACGGCCCGGCGGTGGTCCTGCGGACCTTCCTCGACCCGGGCGGTGTCCGCACGGGAGTGGGTTTCACGACGCGGGAGCTGCTGCACGAGGTGCTCGGCGCCGACTGCGCCTGCGTGGAACTCGGCGTCGGCGCGCTGCGGCTGCTCCTCGAGGCGCGCGGGACGACGGCACTGACGGTCGACCCGCGGCTCAGCCTCACCCCGTCCTCCCCGCTGGTGCGGGAACAGGTGGCGGCATGAGCCTGGACCACCTGTTGCCCGTCCGCCCCGACCGGGCGGCCACCCGCCGTCGACGGCCTCGACGTGCACCGCGGTCCCCGCCCGCCCGCGGTCGCCCTGCGGCGCGGTGAGGCGCGGGTCCTGGTGCGCCGGGAGACGGTCGAGGACCTCGGCCGCCGCGACGTCGGGCGCTGACCCTCAGCCCGCGTGGACGCGGGGTCGCTGCGCCGGGTCGGGGACGGCCCGGCGGACGACCTCGCGGGTCACGGGGGCGACCTCTCCGACGCCGAGGAAGAGGAACCGCACGATGTTCGCGAGCGGGTTGCCCTCGGACCACTCGAACCACACGTCGGGCAGCACCCCGGTGCGGTCGCGCACGGCGAGCGCGACGGCGGCGACGGAGTTCGCGACGGCCGCGCTGCGCACCGTCAGGACCTGGTGGCCGAAGCGCTCCTCCCCGCACACGCTGAGCCGGGTCTCGAACTCGGAGGCGTCCGCGACGGTCACCTCGAGGAACACCGCGGGTTCGTCGGAGGGGATGTGCTGGTCGCGCCGCTCGTCGTACCACTTCTCGGCGTACTCCTCGGCGTCCCGGGCGTCGGGTTCGTTGGCGATGATGTTGAGGGCGCCGCGGGCGACGGCCTCGTCGAGGAAGCGCTGCGCGGTCTCGTCGAACTCGACCCCGTCGGCGCGCAGCTCGAACGCGCGCAGGGCCCGGGAGACGAGCGAGACCACGATGATCGCGGCGATGAAGCAGGCCGCGATCTTCACCCCCTCGGGGCGTTCGATGACGTTGGCGACCGTCGTGTAGAGGAAGACGACGGTCACGACCGAGAAGAACGCCCGCGCCCCCTTCTGCCCGTTGCGGTGCGCGGACAGCGTCACCGCCACGGTCGCGGACGTGATGAGCACGAGGACACCGGTCGCGTACGCCCCGCCCTGGGCGTCGACGTCGGCGTCGAAGAGCCACGTCACGAGGAACGCGACGAGGGTGAAGAGGATGACCAGCGGCCGCACCGACCGCGTCCACTGCGGCGCCATCCCGTAGCGCGGCAGGTAGCGCGGGACGATGTTCAACAGCCCGGCCATGGCGGAGGCTCCGGCGAACCACAGGATCGCGATGGTGGAGACGTCGTACGCCGTGCCGAACCCGTTGCCGAGGTACTCGTGGGCCAGGTACGCCAGCGCGCGACCGTTGGCCGAACCCCCCGGCTGGAACTCGTGGGCGGGGATGAGGACGGACGTCGCGAAGCTGGAAGCCAGCAGGAACGCGCTCATCGTCAGCGCCGCGACCGTCAGCAGCCGGCGCGTGCCCGCGATGCGCCGCACCAGCCCCTCGCCGCGCGACCCGCCCTCGACCTGCGGCATGACGAGGACCCCGGTCTCGAACCCGGACAGCCCGAGCGCGAGCTGCGGGAACACGATGAGGGCGGCCCCGACGACGGCGAAGGGGGAACTGCCCTGGGCGAGCACGGCCTCCCACCAGCGGTGCACCGACACCGGCTGGCCGACCACGTGCACGACCGCGTCGAGGACCACCACGAGGTTGAGCCCCAGGTAGGCCACGACGAGGACGACCGCGATCCCGATCGCCTCGGAGAAGCCACGCAGGAAGACGGCGCCGAGCAGGGCGAGGAGGAAGAGGGTCACCCCCAGCTGGTGCCCCTCGAGGAACTGCGGGACGTAGGGGTTCTCCAGCGCGTGCTTGGTGGCGTCGGCGGCCGACAGCGTCATCGTGATGAGGAAGTCGGTCGCGGCGAAGCCGAGCAGCACGAGCACGAAGAGCTTGCCGCCCCACCACGGCAGCACCTTCTCCAGCATCGCGATGGACCCCTCCCCGTGCGGGCTCTCGCGGGCCACGCGCCGGTAGACCGGCAGCGCGCCGAAGAGCGTCACGAGGATGAGGACCAGCGTGGCGATGGGCGAGATGACGCCGGCGGCCAGGAAGGCGATCGCCGGCTGGTAGCCGAGGGTGGAGAAGTAGTCGACGCCGGTGAGGCACACGACCTTCCACCACGGGTGCCCCGCGTGCTCGCGGTGGGGCTTGCGGTGGGGACCGGGCTGGTGCGCGGCGCGTTCGGTCAGGCCCTCCAGGAGCCAGGACCGGGCCGATTCCCGGAGGGGTCGGGCGGGGGACTGCGTAGACACGACGTTCATCGACCCACCGAGTCGCCGTTCCGGCAAGCCGACGGGCCGATCTTGACGCGTCCCTGACACGGCACCACCCGTCCGGACGCGGTGCCGGAAGGCCTCACAGCTCGAAGCGGTACCCCATCCCCGGTTCGGTGATGAGGTGCTTCGGCGAGGACGGGACCTCCTCGAGCTTGCGGCGCAGCTGCCCCACGTACACCCGCAGGTAGTTCGTCTCCCGCCCGTAGGCCGGACCCCACACCTCCTGCAGCAGCTGGGTCTGGCTCACGAGCCGGCCCGCGTTGGTGACGAGCACCTGCAGCAGGTGCCACTCCGTCGGCGTGAGCTTGACGGGCTGCCCGTCCCGCGTCACGGTCCGGCGCGCCAGGTCGATGTGCAGCCCGCCGGCGTCCAGCACCTCCGGGGCCGACGCCTCGGCGCCGACCCCGCGCCGGACGGCGGCCCGCAGCCGGGCCAGGAGCACGTCCATCGCGAACGGCTTGGTGACGTAGTCGTCGGCGCCGGCGTCGAGGGCCTCGACCGCGTCGGCCGACGCCGTCCGGGCCGTCAGCACGATGATCGGCACCGGGCTCCAGCCGCGGATGCCGGCGATGACCTCCAGGCCGTCGAGGTCGGGCAGCCCCAGGTCGAGCAGCACGACGTCCGGGTGGGTCGCCGCCGCGGCCTCCAGGGCGGAGGCCCCGTCGGCGGCGACCGTGACGTCCCAGCCGCGCGCGGACAGGTTGATCGACAACGCCCGCCGCAGACCCGGTTCGTCGTCGACGACGAGGACCCGGTGCTTCGCGTGGCTCACGCCGTCGATCCTGCCGCAGGCTCGGGGGCGAGCTCGTGCGCGTGCCCCGCCAGCGGCAGCTCCAGCACCATCGTCAGCCCGCCCCCGGGGGTGTCCTCGGCGTCGAGCCGGCCGCCGACGGCCTCGGCCAGCCCGCGCGCCACGGCCAGCCCGAGACCGAGACCGGCCGTCGAGCGGTCGCCGAGCCGCTGGAACGGCGTGAAGGCGCGCTCCTTGGCGGCACCCGGCAACCCCGGTCCGTGGTCGACGACGAGCAGGCGGACGGCGCGGTGGCCGTCCTCCGTCGCGACGACGGCGTCGACCTGCACCTTCGAGCTGCCGGACCCGGCCCCGTGCCGGACGGCGTTCTGCGCGAGGTTGGCCACCACCCGCTGCAGCAGCCCGGGGTCGGTGGAGACCGGCGGCAGGTCGGCGGGCACGCGCACCTCCACGCCCGGCAGGTCCCGCACGGCGGCCGCGACGACCTCGTCGAGGTCGACGACGACGAGGTGGGGTTCGACGACCCCGCTGCGCACGCGGGTGAGGTCGAGGAGGTCGTCGATGAGGGCCTGCAGCCGGTCCGCGGAGTGCGAGACCTCCTCCAGGAGCTCGTCGCGCACCTCCTCGGGCAGCACGATGTCCCTGGCCCGCAGGCTGTCCAGCGAGGCCTTGAGGGTCGCCAACGGGGTCCGCAGGTCGTGCGAGACGGCCGTCAGCAGCGCACCGCGGACGGCGTCGCCCTCCTCGAGGCGGCGCACCTGCGCGGCCTCGGCGCGCAACCGCTGCCGCTGCCGGATGGCGGCGACCTGGGCCGCGAACACCTCCAGGATCCGGCGGTCGTCGGCGACGAGCAGCCGTCCGCGCAGCAGCAGGCAGGTGGTGTCGTCGACGACGACCTCGGCGTCCGCGTCGCCGGGCTGGGTGCAGACCGGTTCCCCGGTGGCGCCCGCGACCGTCCACGGCGACTGCGGGTCGGTGCGCTCCAGCAGCGTCACCGAGTCCACCGCGAAGGTCTCCCGGGTGTGCCGCAGGGCCTCGCTGAGGGGGTCGGTCGCCAGCAGCGCCGTGCGGGTCAGGACGGACAGGGCCTCGGACTCCGCGCGGGAGCGCTGCGCGTCGCGCGTGCGGCGGGCGGCGGTGTCGACGAGGGAGGAGACGGCGAGGGCGACGAGCAGGAACACCGCCAGGGCCACGGCGTTGGCCGGCTGCGCGATGGTGAACTGGTGCACCGGTTCGGTGAAGAACCAGTTCACGGCGAGCCCGGCCGCCAGCGCGGCGGCGAGCGCGGGCAGCACCCCGCCGGCCAGCGCGGCGCCCACGACGACGACGAGGAACACCATGAGGTCGGTCGAGAGGTCCTGGCGCGGGATGAGCAGCAGGGCCCCCGTGACCGCGAGCGGACCGAGCAGGGCCACGACCCAGCCGAGGACGCGCCGCTCCCCCGACAGCGCCGCCCGGGCCGGCCGGGGCAGCTCGAAGGGTTTGGCCTGTTCCTCGTGGGTCACGACGAGGACGTCGATCGCCCCGGACCCGCGGACGACGGCGTCGCCGACGCTGCGGCGCACGAGGGAGGCCAGCGGCCGGTGCCGGCTGGCGCCCACGACGATCTGCGAGGCGTTGACCCCGCGCGCGAACTCCAGCAGGGACGTGGCGACGTCCTCCCCCACCACCTGGTGGTAGGTGCCGCCGAGGGCCTCGACGAGGTCGCGCTGCTCGGCCAGCCGCGCCGGGGAACTGCGGACGAGCCCGTCCCCGCGGGCGACGTGGACGGCGTGCAGTTCCCCGCCGGCGCCGCGACCGGCGAGCCGCGCCGCGCGCCGGACGAGCGTGGCGCCCTCGGGGCCGCCTGTGAGGGCGACGACGACGCGTTCGCGGGCGGGCCAGGTGGCCTCGATCCCCTGCTGGGCGCGGTAGCGCTCCAGGCCCTCGTCGACGCGGTCGGCCAGCCACAGCAGGGCCAGTTCGCGCAGGGCGGTGAGGTTCCCGGTGCGGAAGTAGTTCGACAGCGCGGCGTCGACGCGGTCGGCGGCGTAGACGTTCCCGTGCGAGAGCCTGCGCTGCAGGGCCTCCGGCGTCATGTCGACGAGCTGGACCTGGTCGGCACGGCGCAGCACCGCGTCGGGGATCGTCTCGCGCTGCTCGATGCCGGTGATGTGCTCGACGACGTCGTTGAGCGATTCGAGGTGCTGGATGTTGACGGTGGACACGACGTCGATGCCGGCCGCGAGGATCTGCTCGACGTCCTGCCAGCGCTTGGCGTTCCCGCCGGCCTCGACGACGCCGGGGGCGTTGGTGTGGGCGAGCTCGTCGACGACCACCACCTCGGGACGGCGGCGCAGCACGGCCTCGACGTCGAGCTCGGCGACGTCGAGACCGCGGTGGCCGACCGACCGGCGCGGCAGGACCTCCAGGCCCGCGAGCTGGGCCTCGGTGCGTTCGCGCCGGTGGCACTCCACGAGCCCCACGACGACGTCGGTGCCCCGCTCGGCCCGACGGTGCGCCTCGTCGAGGGCGGCGAAGGTCTTGCCGACGCCGGGGGCGGCGCCGAGGAAGACCCTGAGCCGCCCCCGGCGGACGAACTCGCTCCCCGGGGCCTGCCTGCTGGGACGGGCGTCGCGCTCCACCCCGTCAGTCTGCGCCATCGGAGCGGTCAGGAGGCGAGCTGCTGCAGGGCGAGGTTCAGCTGCAGGACGTTGACGACCGGTTCGCCGACGAACCCGAGCTGACGGCCCTCGGTGTGCTGCGCGACGAGCGCCTGCACCTGCTGCTCGCTCAGGCCGCGCGCCGTGGCGACGCGGGCCACCTGCTGCTGCGCGTACTCCGGGGAGATGTCGGGGTCGAGCCCCGAACCGGAGGCCGTCAGCGCGTCCGGGGCGACCGCAGCGGGGGCGGTCCCGTCGGCGGCCGCCAGCGTGGCGCGGCGCTCCTGCACGGCCTTGAGCAGGTCCGAACTCTCCGGACCGAGGTTCGAGGCGCCGCTGGAGGTCGGGTCGTAACCGTCCTTGCCCGCCGCCGAGGGACGGGGCCAGAACCACTGGTTCCCGGTGAACGCCTGGCCGATGAGGACCGAACCGACCGGCTTGCCGCCGTTGACGGAGGCGCTGCTGACGATCTGCCCGTCGGCGCGGCCGGGGGTGAGCCGGCCGATCCCGAACACCAGCAGCGGGTACAGCAACCCGAGGACGACGGTGGCCGCGAGCAGCAGCCCGAGGCCGGTGCGGGCCTGGCGGAAGAGGTTCGTGAAGGTGAGGGACATTCTTCTCAGCCGATTCCGGGGATCTGGGAGATGAGCAGGTCGAGGAGCTTGATGCCGATGAACGGCACCACCACCCCGCCGAGGCCGTAGACGAACAGGTTGCGGCGCAGCAGGGACGCGGCACTGGAGGGCCGGTACCGCACCCCGCGCAGGGCCAGCGGGATGAGCGCCACGATGACGAGCGCGTTGAACACGACCGCGGAGACGATGGCGGACTCCGGCGTCGCCAGCCGCATGACGTTGAGGACGTCGAGCTGCGGGAACGTCGTCACGAACATCGCCGGGATGATGGCGAAGTACTTGGCGATGTCGTTGGCGATGGAGAACGTCGTCAGCGCGCCGCGGGTGATGAGCAGCTGCTTGCCGATCTCGACGATCTCGATGAGCTTCGTCGGGTTGGAGTCCAGGTCGACCATGTTCCCGGCCTCCTTGGCCGCGGTCGTCCCGGTGTTCATGGCCACCCCGACGTCGGCCTGGGCCAGGGCCGGGGCGTCGTTCGTCCCGTCGCCCATCATCGCCACGAGCCGGCCGCCGGACTGCTCCTTGCGGATGAGCTCGAGCTTGTCCTCCGGCGTCGCCTCGGCCAGCACGTCGTCCACGCCGGCCTCGATCGCGATGGCCCGGGCGGTGCGCTCGTTGTCCCCGGTCACCATGACGGTGCGGATCCCCATGGCGCGCAACTGCTCGAAGCGTTCCCGCATGCCCTCCTTGACGACGTCCTTGAGGTGGATCACGCCCAGGACGCGGGCGGTTCCGCCCCCGTTCCTGATGACGTGCTCCGCCACGACGAGCGGGGTCCCGCCGGCGGTGGAGATGTCCTCGACGACCTGGCCGACCTCGGCCGGGACGTCCCCGCCGAGTTCGCGGACCCAGTGCGTCGCGGCGGCCGCGGCGCCCTTGCGGATCTCCCGCGTCCCGGTGTCGGTGACGAGGTTCACCCCCGACATGCGGGTCTGGGCGGTGAACGGCACGAACTCCGCGCCGGGCAGTTCGCCCTCCGAACGCGCCCGCAGGCCGAACTGCTCCTTGACGAGGACGACCACGGACCGGCCCTCGGGGGTCGCGTCGGCGAGGCTGGACAGCTGCGCGGCGTCGGCCAGGACGGACAGCGTGACCCCGGGGGCCGCGACGAGTTCGTGCGCCTGCCGGTTCCCGAGGGTGATGGTCCCGGTCTTGTCGAGCAGCAGGGTCCCGACGTCGCCGGCGGCCTCGACGGCCCGGCCCGACATCGCCAGGACGTTGCGCTGCACGAGGCGGTCCATGCCGGCGATGCCGATGGCCGACAGCAGCGCGCCGATGGTGGTGGGGATGAGGCAGACGAGCAGCGCGACGAGCACGACGGTGCTCTGCGGCCGGCCCGAGTAGACGGCCATGGGCTGCAGGGTCACGACGGCCAGCAGGAACACCAGGGTCAGGCTGGCGAGCAGGATGTTCAGCGCGATCTCGTTGGGCGTGCGCTGGCGCGCCGACCCCTCGACGAGGGCGATCATCCGGTCGACGAAGCTCTCACCCGGTTTGGCGGAGATCCGCACGACGATGCGGTCGGACAGGACGGTCGTGCCGCCGGTGACGGCGCTGCGGTCGCCGCCGGACTCGCGGATGACCGGTGCCGACTCCCCCGTGATGGCGGACTCGTCGACGCTGGCGACCCCCTCGACGACGTCGCCGTCACCGGGGACCGTCTCGCCCGCCTCGATGACGACGAGGTCACCGACGCGCAGCTGGCTGGAGGCGATCCGCTCCTCCTCGCTGCCGTCCTTCAGGCGCCGCGCCACGGTCTCCGAACTCACCTTGCGCAGCGACGCCGCCTGGGCGCGACCGCGACCCTCGGCGACGGCCTCGGCGAGGTTGGCGAACAGCACGGTGATCCACAGCCAGGCGACGATGACCCACGAGAACACCGACGGGTCGGTGATCGCCAGGACCGTCGTGAGGACCGCCCCGACCGCCACGACGAACATGACGGGCGTCTTGACGAGGTGGCGCGGGTCGAGCTTGCGGAACGCGTCCGGCAGGGACTGCACGAGCTGGGCCGGGCTGAACGCGCCGCTGGAGACGCGGTGCGGCCCGGTCGGTCCGGTGGTCGGGGACTCGGGGGCGGGGGTGCTGGTGACGGTGCTCACGACTGGGCTCCAGTGAGGGCCTCGGCGATCGGGCCGAGGGCCAGGGCGGGGAAGAACGTCAGGGCGGTGACGACGACGACCACCGCGAAGTGCATGCCGGCGAACGTCGGGGTCCGGGTGGGGAGCGTCCCGGCCGTCTCGGCCGCCGGCCGCTGCTGGGCGAAGGCGCCGGCCAGGGCCAGCACGAGCAGCATCGGCAGGAAGCGGCCGATGGCCATCGCCAGACCGAGCGCGATGTTCCAGAACGGGGTGTTCACGCTGAGCCCGGCGAACGCGGACCCGTTGTTGTTCGCGGCGGAGGCGAAGGCGTAGAGCACCTCCGACAGGCCGTGCGGCCCGCTGTTGAGCATGGCCGAGCGGGTGTCCGGGCTCGAGAGCGCGATGGCCGCCCCGACGAGCAGGGCGAACGGCGTCGCCAGGATGTAGAGCGCCGCGTAGGTGATCTCGCGCTGGCGGATGCCCTTGCCGAGGTACTCCGGCGTGCGGCCCACCATGAGGCCGGCGACGAACACCGTGATGACGGCCAGGATCAACATGCCGTAGAGACCGGACCCCGTGCCGCCGGGGGTGACCTCGCCCAGCATCATGTTGAGCAGCAGCATCCCGCCGCCGGCCGCGGTGTAGCTGTCGTGGAAGGAGTTCACCGCCCCCGTCGAGGTCGACGTCGTCGCGGTCGCGAAGAGGGCGGACAACCACTCGCCGAACCGCGTCTCCTTGCCCTCCATCGACGCCCCCACGGCCTGCGGGACGGTCCCCAGCGCGTTCGTCTCGGCCCACGTCGTCACGGCGAGGCTGATCGCGAAGACCGAGCCCATGACGGACAGGATCGCCAGCCCCTGGCGGTGGTCCCCGACGAGCTTGCCGAACGTGCGGGGCAGCGAGAACGGGATGACGAGCAGGAGGAACACCTCGAACAGGCTCGCGATCGCGGTCGGCCCCTCGAACGGGTGCGCGGAGTTCGCGTTGAAGAACCCGCCACCGTTCGTCCCGAGCTCCTTGATGGCCTCCTGGGAGGCGATGGGCCCGCCGATGATCGTCTGCGAGCCGCCCGCGAGCGTCGTGTAGGTCGTGGCGCCCGAGAAGTTCTGCACCACGCCGGTCAGCAGCAGGACGACCGCGGCGACCACGGACAGCGGCAGCAGGATGCGCAGCGTCGTGCGGGTCAGGTCGACCCAGAAGTTCCCGATGGTGCCGGACCCGCGCGAGACCAGGCCCCGCACCAGGGCGACGGCCACGGCGATGCCGACGGCGGCCGACAGGAAGTTCTGCACCGCCAGGCCGGCCATCTGGACCAGGTGGCCCAGCGCCGACTCACCGGAGTAGGACTGCCAGTTCGTGTTCGTCACGAAGGACACGGCCGTGTTCCACGCCTGCGTCGGCTCCATGGCGGGCATCCCCAGCGACAGCGGCAGGAACTGCTGCAGCCGCAGGAACGCGTAGAGGAAGAGGATCGAGACGACCGAGAAGCCCAGGACGGACAACGCGTAGGTGGGCCAGCGGGTGTCGGCGTCCCCGTCGACGCGCAGCACCCGGTAGAGCCCGCGTTCGATCCGCAGGTGGCGCGCGCTGGTGAAGGTGCGGGCCATGTGGTCGCCCAGCGGCACGTGGCACGCGGCGAGGAGGAGGACGAGCAGGCCGATCTGGAGCAGACCCGCCGTGGTGTCGGTCATCAGTGGTTCTCCGTCAGAACTTCTCGGGGCGCAGCAGCGCGTACAACAGGTATCCGGCGATCACGACGGCGAGCACGAGGCCCACCGCCGCCGTGGCGCTCACCGGCGCTCCAGCGCGCGCACCAGCAGGGCGCCGGCGGCGGCCAGGGCGAGGGTCAGGGCGACGAACCCGACGTCGAGCACGGGGGACTCCAGGGTGAGACGGGGTGGCGGGATCGAACCCGACCACCTCAGCACCGCCGGTGGCCCGCTCCCGCGGTCCTGACGCGTCCTTGACGGTCCGGGGCGTCCTCGTTGACGCCTTCCTGACGCGGGCCCTCGGTCACGTCACCGGGTCACGTCACCGGGTGGCCGCGCCCTCCGTCGCGTCGGCCGCGAAGTCGGCCGGCCGGAAGCGCCCCTCGTGCAGCCGGCCCTCGATCTCTTCCAGGCTCCGCCCCGTCAGCTCCGGCATGCGCCGGTACAGGAACACGAACGCCAGGACGTTGAAGAGGGCGTAGAGCCAGAACGTCTGCCCCGTCCCGATGGTGTCGATGACGCTCAGCAGGGTCAGCGTGATGAGCAGGTTGGTGCCCCACAGCGCTGCGGACTGCGCCGCGGCACCGGCCGAGCGGACGGCCAGCGGGTAGACCTCGGACCCGGTGAGCCAGCCCATGAGCTGGATGCCGCCGGCCGTGAAGGCCATGAACGCCACGAGGGTGGCGATGATCCACGGCACCTGCGCCTTGCCGCTGTGGCCGGTGACGAAGAACGTCCCGAGGACGACCATGGCCAGCACGGCACCGGGCAGGGTGACGAGCGTCAGGCGACGGCGTCCGACCCGGTCGATGACGGCCAACCCCACGAGCTGGGCCACGAGGTACGTCGCCCCCAGTGCCACCGAGACCCGCAACGCCGTGGACTGCGGGAAGTCGTTGTCGGTGAGGATCGTCGGGGAGTAGTAGACGATCATCTCGATCCCGGACAGCTGCGTGAAGACCGCCAGCCCGCAGCCGACGACCACCGCGGGCCGGACCCAGCCCTCCCTCCACCCCCGCCAGCCGCGCGTGCGCGACGCGCCCTCCTCGCGGACCAGCTCGCCGATCTCGCGAAGTTCCGCGTCCACGTCCGCGGAGTCGGGCCGCACCCGCTCCAGCGAGGTGCGCGCGTCGTCCTGCCGGTCGGCCCCGAGGAGCCAGCGCGGGCTCTCGGGCAACCGCAGCATGAGGACGAGCATCACCGCGGCCGGCACGGCGGCCGCGCCGATCGAGACCCGCCAGTCGACGGCCTCGCTGGCGCCCACGACCGTCGCGATCAGGATGCCGGCGCCGATCGCGATCTGGAAGCAGAGCACGAGCCGTCCCCGGTACGCCGTGGGCGACAGTTCCGCGACGTACGTGGGGGCGGTCTGCGTGGCCCCGCCGACGGCGAAGCCCAGCACGAGCCGGGCGAGGGACAGCAGTTCGGGGTTCGGGGCCAGGGCGGCGCCGACCGTGCCGACGACGAACACGACGGCGACGACGAGCAGCGTCCCGCGCCGGCCCCGGCGTTCGCTGAGGCGGCTGCACGTCAGGGCGCCCACGACGGCGCCGGCGAGGATCGAGGCCGCGATGACCTGCTCCCAGCCGTTGCCGATGCTGAACTCGTCGCCGATCTGCAGCAGCGCGCCGGAGATGATCCCGGTGTCGTAGCCGTAGAGGAGGCCCGAGACGGCGGAGACGAGGGCCACGACGACGACCGCACCGGTCAGCTCCCCTCCCCGCGTCGCGTCGGACGTGTGAGCTGCGCCACGTGATCGGTCCACGTTCCCGACCCAAGCACCGCAAAGCCACCGGCGCGCGTCGGGACCCCGGGACGGTCCCCTGACGCGTTCCTGACGCTCGTTGACGCGGGTTTGACGCCTCCTCCCCTCCCCCCGCGCGGGGCACCGGCCGACGCTGGGAGGCATGAGCACCGTCCCCTCCTCACCCCCCGCCAGACAGCCCGCGAGACCGCCCGCGAGACCCCCCGCACTGGGACCGGACCTGCGCCTGCCGCCCCCGGTCCTGCTGCTCGCCGTCGGGCTGGCACTCGTCGTCCTCGCCGTCGTGTGCGACGCGGCCGGGCTGCGCGGGCCGGCCGCCACCGTCCTGTTCCTCGGTGCGGTCCTGGCCGGTTCGCTGGACACCCGGCCCGCGTTCGCCCTGCTCACGGCGTTCGCCGCGTGGGCCGTGCTCACGGGTTTCGTCACCGGCCACGACGGAGTCCTGCGCTTCGGCGACGGACGCTGGCAGGAACTGCTGCTGTTCGCGGCGGCGGCCCTGCTGACGGGCGCGGCCGACCGCGTCCGCCGGGCCGGAGTGCGCCGGTGACGCGCACCGGACGCGGCGCCGCGCTCGCCCTGGGCACCCTCGCGTTCGGCGTCACCGCCACCACCCTGGCCCACGCCTCCCCCGCCGCGACCGTCCTCGTCCTCGTGGCCACGACCCTCGTCGGCGCCCTGGGGCTCCCGGGGTGGGCGACGGCCGCCCCGGCGCTCGTCGTCGCCGCCCTGCACACGGTCGTCCTCGACCCCCGCGGCGCCGGACCGGACCGGGCCGAGGACGTCCTGCTCCTCGCGGCCGCCGCCGCCACGGGCTGGTTCTGCGGCCGTCGGGCCGCCCGGACAGCGGACCCGCGGGGGCGCACCGCCAGCACGTAGGCTGCGCGGGTGCTCGTCGTCCACGGTCTCTGGACCCGGCAGCACCGGCTGGCCCTGTGGGTGGAGGCCCCCCGCCGCCGTCCGGGTCCCGCCCGGCCCGGCGACCTGGCCGAGCTCGCCTCCGGAGCCCGGACGTCGACGGACCTGGCCCGCGCGCTGGCCGCCCCCACCACGGGCACCCTCTCCCTCCTGCTGCCGTGCACCCCGTCCGGCCGACCGGCCGCCTCGACGGGCCGGCCCCGGGCCGACCTGCGGCTGCTGCCCGTCGACCTCGACGTCGCCGAGCTCGGCGGGGAGCGGGCCGTCGCGCTCTTCGCCGAACTGGCCCGCGAACCCCGCGACGAGCGCGCGGTCGCACTGTCCGACGGTCTGCGCTGGCTCGTGCACGTGGCCGCCGCCGCCCGCCGGGCCGTCGACGCCGGGCACGTCCTGCCCGACCTGCACCCCACCGGTGACGGGGGGTTCACGGCCCGCTGGGTCCCCGCCCCCGACCGCGCGCTCGGCCGGTGGCGCGCGGCGGTGGCCGAGGCGTGCCCGCCCGTGCTGCGCGCCGAACGGTCTCCCGGCGGGCCCCGCCAGGGACCGCCCGCGGCGCTCGACCTCCTCGACGACGTCTGCGCGGTCGTCGTCGACGTCCTCGTCGCCGCCCGGACCGCCGGGGTCGTCCCCCACGACCTGCCCGAGGGCGCCGGGCCCCGCGCGTGGGTGGACGCCCTGCGCACGGGCCGGACCCTGCGCGGCGAGGGCTGGCCGGCCCTGTCCCGCCGCGTGCGGGAGTGGCAGCGCAGCGGCGAGGAGGCCGGGTACGACGTCCTGCTGCGCGTCGTCGAACCCGACCCGTGGGAGGACGTCCCGCAGGCCCTGGCGGACGGGCACCTCGACGGGAGCGGGGAGACCGAGGACGCGGACGCCCCCGACCAGACCTGGCGGCTGCAGGTGCGGCTGCGGCCCCTCGACGACCCCAGCCTCGTCCTGACGCTGGAGGAGGCCCGGACCGAGTCGCGCACGGCCGGTCCGGGAGGCGGTGGGGAGGACCCGCTGCTCGTCCTGCTGACGGGTGCCGCGCGGGCCGGGGCCGCGCACCCGCCGCTGAAGCGCCTGCTGGGCGGCCGGACCGACGCGGCCGCGCAGGACGGCGTGGAACTGTCGATCGCCGAGCTCCTCGACCTCGTCGAGCACGGTGCCCCGCGCCTGGACGCCGCCGGGATCGCCGTGCAACTGCCGCGGCACTGGACCCGCAAGGCGCTGACGTTCTCGCTCTCGGCGGCCGCCACCCAGCCCGGGGTCATCACCGACCCGCAGGTGCGCAAGGACGACCTGCTCGACTTCCGGTGGCAGGCGGCGCTCGGCGACTCCCCCGTCACCGAGGCCGAACTGCTCGCGCTCGCCGCCTCGAAGGCGTCCCTCGTGCGGTTCCGCGGGGAGTGGGTCCAGGTCGACGCCGAGGCCCTCGCCCGCAGCGCCCGGTTCCTGCGCACCCGCGGCACCGGCCGCGCCACGCTCCTCGACGTCCTGGCCGCCGTCGGCACGGGCCGGGACCTGCCCGGCCCCGTGACGTCGGTGGACGCGCGGGGTGTGCTCGGCGACGTGCTGTCCGGGAACGCCGCCGAGCGGCTGCCCGAACTCCCCGACCCGCCGGGGCTGCAGGCGGTCCTGCGGCCCTACCAGCGGCGCGGCCTGACCTGGCTGGCGACGATGTCGCAGCTGGGGCTCGGCGCCGTCCTGGCCGACGACATGGGGCTGGGCAAGACGCTGCAGCTGCTCGCGCTGCTCGCGCACGAACGGGCCGGGGGCGAGGGCCCGGGGCCGACGCTGCTCGTCTGCCCGATGTCCGTCGTGGGGAACTGGGCCGCCGAGGCGGCGAGGTTCACCCCGGACCTGCGCGTGCACGTCCACCACGGCCCCGCCCGCCCCCGCGGGGCGGAGTTCACCGCGCTCGCCGCCGAGCGCGACCTGGTCGTCACGACGTACGGGCTCCTCGTGCGCGACGTCGCCGACCTCGCCGCCGCGGACTGGCACCGCCTCGCCCTCGACGAGGCCCAGTACGTCAAGAACGCCAACACCCGGCAGGCCCGCGCCGTCCGGGCCGTCGGCTCGCGGCACCGCGTCGCGCTCACCGGAACCCCGGTGGAGAACCGCCTCGAGGACCTGCGCGCCGTCCTGGACGCCACCAACCCCGGGCTCCTCGGCAGCGCCGCGACGTTCCGCGACCGGTTCGCCGTGCCCATCGAGAAGCTCGGCCACGCCGAACCGGCGCAGCGCCTCGCGCTCGTCACCCGGCCGTTCGTCCTGCGCCGGGTCAAGACGGACCCGGCCGTGGCCGGCGACCTGCCCGAGAAGATCGAGATGACGGTGCGGGCCAACCTCACCCCCGAACAGGCGGCGTTGTACCGGCGGGCCGTCGACGACCTCACCGAACGGTTGCAGGACAAGGACTCCGACCCGGGCGGGTTGTCGCGACGCGGGCTGGTCCTGGCCGCCCTCACACGCCTGAAGCAGATCTGCAACCACCCCGCGCACTACCTCGGGGACTCCTCCCCCGTGCTGCACCGGGGCCGGCACCGCTCGGGCAAGCTGCAACTGCTCGACGACATCGTCACCGCAGCCCGCGCCGAGGGCGAGAAGGTCCTGTGCTTCACGCAGTTCGCGGAGTTCGGCCACCTGCTCGGCCCGCACCTGGCGGGTCTGACGGGTGAACCCGTGCCGTTCCTGCACGGCGGGGTGAGCCGGCGGGGGCGCGACGCGATGGTCGAGGAGTTCGGCCGGGCCGACGGTCCGGGCGTCATGCTGCTCTCGCTCAAGGCCGGGGGGACGGGGCTGAACCTGGTGGCCGCCAACCACGTCGTGCACGTCGACCGCTGGTGGAACCCCGCCGTCGAGGACCAGGCGACCGACCGGGCGTTCCGCATCGGGCAGCACCGGCAGGTGCAGGTCCGCAAGCTCGTCAGCGTCGGGACCGTGGAGGAGCGCGTGGACGCCGTCATCAGCCGCAAGCGCGACCTCGCCGACCGGGTGGTCGGCAGCGGTGAGGGCTGGATCACCGACCTCGACACCGACGCGCTGCGCGAACTCCTGCGCCTCGGTGACGACGCGGTGGGCGACTGATGGACTTCTCCCAGTACGGCAGGCGGCGGCCCGGTGGCGGGGCCCGGCTGCGTTCCCAGCGCGGGCGGATCGCGCAGAACTGGTGGTCCCAGCGGTTCGTCGACGCCGTGGAGCGCGGTGGGGACCGCGGCCGGTTGCAGCGCGGGCGCACCTACGCCCGGGCCGGTCAGGTCGTGGAACTGCGCCCCCGCCCCGGAGCCGTCGGCGCCCGGGTCCAGGGGTCGCGCCCCCGCCCGTACCTCGTCGAGCTGACGGTGCGGCGCTGGACGCCCGCCGAGGTCGACGCGGTCGTCGCGACCGTCGTGGAGAACCCGCTGCTCATCGCGCCGCTGTTCGAGGGCGACGTCCCGCCGGGGCTGGTCGACCTGCTCGCCGGCATCGGCGTCGACCTGCTGCCGGCCGACGCCGAGGTCACCTACGACTGCAGCTGCCCCGACGACGGCGAACCCTGCAAGCACGCGGCGGCCGTCGTCTACGCGCTCGCCGAGGAGCTCGACGCCGCCCCCGCCACGACGCTGACCCTGCGCGGGGTCGAGCTGTCGGACCTGGTGCGCCGCATCACCGACGCGGCGTCGGGACCGTCCGACCCCGTCGAGGACCTCACGGTCCACGTGGCGCGGTTCCACCGCCTCGCCGGGGACCTGCCGGACCTCGGGCTGCGGGACCGGGTGCCAGGGCGGACCGTGGCCGACGACCTCGACGACCTCGTCCTGGGTCCCGGGGCGGCGGGGACGGCCGACGTGCTGCGGCCCTTCTTCGTCGCCCTGCGCCGGGAACCACCGCGCCGGGAACCGCCCCGTCAGGGCCGCGCGTAACGGGTCACGAACCGTCGCCACACCTGCGGGGCGAACGGCGCCGTCGTCGTCCGCAACCGGGCGGCGAGGGCGTCGAACTCCTCGGGGGCGAAGTAGCCCTCGTCGCGGTACACCCCGCACCGCTCGACGAAACCCTCCGCGTCCAGCTCGGGGTGGAACTGCGTCGCGTAGACGTTGCGGCCCACCCGGAACGCCTGCACCGGGCAGGGGCCGGACGTCGCGAGCAGCACCGCACCGGGCGGGGTCGCGTGCAACGCCTCCTTGTGCCCGACGTAGGCGTCGAACACGGTCGGCAGGGCGCCGAACACCGGGTCCCGCCGACCGTCGGCCGTGAGTTCGACCGGGACGGTGCCGACGGGTTCGGCGTGCTCGCGGTCGACCGTCCCGCCCTGGTGCACCCCGAGCGTCCCGATGCCGTAGCAGGCGCCGAGGAAGGGGACGTCGCGGGCGACGACCTCGTCGAGCAGGGTGTGCAGCTCCTCCTCCACCCGCAGCTGGGCGGCGGACTTGGCGTCCTGCGGGTCGGACGTGCAGTACGGGCTGCCCGCCAGGACGATCCCGGACCAGTCGTCGAGGTCGAGGTCGGGCAGCGGGTCGCGCTCGAGCCGGAACGCCTCCAGCCCACCGGGTCCCAGCCCGCCCTCCCGGGCGAAGGCGGCGACCTCGGACGCGGCCACCGCGTCGTCCTCGCGGGTGGCCAGCAGCAGGAACGGCTTCACCCGCGCACCCTAACCAGCGGGTGGGTGGTGCGCGGGTGGAGCCGCCCGGCTCAGGGTTGGACGTCGAAGTCGACGTCCACGGGCGTGCTGACCGACGCGACCCGCGGGCCCCCGTCGCCCACGTCCCCGAGCCAGCGGGTGGTGCGGACGGACGTGGCCTGGAAGCGCGTGAACGTCGGGGTCTGGCCGGCCGCGCACGTCACCGGCGGGCCGAACTGGAAGCCGTAGAGGAGCTGGGTGAAGCTGACGTGGGTCCGGACCTGCGTCGCACCCGGGGCGACCCGGCCCATGCCGTCGGAGAACTTCGACCCGAAGGCCCACGTGTCGTTGCCCACCGAACGGGTCTGCACGAACCGCTCCGAACCGTCCACGAGGACCCCGTCGGCCGTCACGCACCCCGCGAAGGCGTTGCCCGTCACCGAGGTGGCGGTGATCGAGGGACCGGGAACGGCCGCGAAGGACGACACGACCGTGTCGCCCTGCACCCGGTGGGCGATGGCGGGCGCCACCGTGAAGGTGGTGTCGAGCGTGTTGTTGCCCTCGTTCGACTCCCGGATGCGCGCGGCGTCGTCGACGAACGCGCGCAGACGGTGCGTTCCCGCCGTCGCCGTCCACGTCGCCGAGCCGCCGGGACCCCCGACCGCACCGAGGGTGACGACGTTCCCCGGCGCCAGGGAGTCCGTGAACTGGTCCGACCACGTGACGAGCCGGCCGTCCACCTGGAACCCGATCCCGCTGATCGTCCCCGAGGGAGTGGGTGCGCTCCCCCGGTTCTGGATCGTCACCGCGAAGCGGACCTGCTGGCCCGCAACCGTTCCCGGCGGCAGAGCCACCGACGTCACCACGAGGTCGGGGGCCGGCGCAACCGCGCTGACGGCTCCCGCCCCGGCCACCGAACCCACCACGACCACACCTGCCGCCAGAACGCGGACAGCCTTCGAAAAGCTCACGTGATCCCCCCGGACCTGTCGTCCCCCGCGCGACCCCCCGTCGCGCGAGGCTCACCGTAGACCCACGACTGGGCCGAACGGGTGAGTTCCGACAGATCCGGCGAGGAACCTCAGACGGGCACGATCTCCGGGGCCTGCAGCCGCACCGCGTCCGCGGACGCGTCGTCCGGCTGCTCCTGGGAGGCGCGCTCGGCGGCGACCCGCTGGAGGTAGGTCTTCACCTCCGTTGCGCGCTCCTCGTCGTCCCACCCGAGCGGTCCGGCCATGAGGTCGGCGGCCAGTTCGGCCGACTCCGTCCCGCGGTCGTAGGTCTCGATGGAGATGCGCGTGCGACGGGCGAGCACGTCGTCGAGGTGGCGGGCCCCCTCGTGCGTCACGGCGTAGACGACCTCGGCCTTCAGGTAGTCGTCGGCGTGCGGCAGCACCTCGCCCAGCGTCGGGTCCTGCGCGATGAGCGCGAGCACCTCGTCGATGGCCGAGCCGTACCGGTTGAGCAGGTGCTCCACGTGGTCGACGTGGATCCCGGCGCGCGCGGCGAGACCGTGCCGCTGGTTCCACATCGCGTGGTACCCCTCGGCGCCGACCATCGGGACGTCCTCGGTGGTCGAGGCGGGCACCTTGCCGTCCAGACCCTCGACGGCCACGTCGACGGCGTCCTTGGCCATGACGCGGTACGTCGTGTACTTCCCACCCGCGACGACGACCAGACCCGGCACGGGGTGCCCGACGACGTGTTCGCGGGAGAGCTTGGAGGTCGACTCCGACTCCCCCGACAGCAGCGGCCGCAGCCCCGCGTAGACGCCCTGGACGTCCTCGCGCGTCAGCGGGGACTTCAGGACGGCGTTGGCGTGCTGGAGGACGTAGTCGATGTCCGCGCTGGTCGCGGCGGGGTGCGCCTTGTCCATCGTCCAGTCGGTGTCCGTCGTCCCGATGATCCAGTGCCGGCCCCACGGGATGATGAACAGGACGGACTTCTCGGTGCGCAGGATCAGGCCGGTCTTGGACTGGATCCGGTCCCGCGGCACGACGAGGTGGATGCCCTTGGAGGCCCGCACCTTGAACTGCCCGCGGGCGTTGACGAGTTCCTGGGTCTCGTCGGTCCAGACCCCGGTCGCGTTGATGACCTGCTTGGTGCGGACGCGGATCTCCTCACCGGACTCCAGGTCCACGAGGACCGCCCCGACGACGCGCTCGCCCTCGCGGACGAACTCCTTGACGCGCGTGCGGTTGGCCACGAGCGCGCCGTAGGTCGCCGCGGTGCGGGCGATCGTCAGGGTGTGCCGGGCGTCGTCGACCTGGCCGTCGTAGTACTGGATGGCGCCCACCATGGCGTCCTTGCGGATGCCGGGGGCCTCCTTCGCGACACCGCGCCGGGTGAGGTGCCGGTGCAGCGGGAAACCCTTGTTGTTGCCGCTCGAGATGGCCATGCCGTCGTACAGCGCGATGCCGGACCCGACGTAGGGCCGCTCGGCGAACCGCTTGGACAGCGGGTACAGGAACGGCACGGGCTTGACGAGGTGCGGGGCGAGCTTGTTGCGCAGCAGCCCGCGTTCGGACAGCGCCTCGTGCACGAGGGCGAAGTCGAGCATCTCCAGGTAGCGCAGGCCACCGTGGATGAGCTTGCTCGACCGGCTCGACGTGCCCGACGCCCAGTCCCGGGCCTCGACCATCGCGGTCCGCAGACCGCGCGTCACCGCGTCCAGCGCGGCCCCCGTCCCGACGACCCCGCCACCGATGACGAGGACGTCGAGCTCACCTTCTGCCATCTCGCGCAGCGCGTCCGTCCGTGCCTGCGGTGACAGTGCCTTGATCTCCACGTCCTGCTCCTCAGCTTCTTCCGTACCGGTTCGACTGGTTCTGCTCCATGGTGGGCGCCGGGCGCGCCTGACGCGCGCCCGGCGCCGTCCTGGGGGGTGTCGTCAGTCGACGTCCACCCAGTTCAACGTCCGCTCGACGGCTTTCTTCCACCCGCCGTAGCCGTCGGTGCGCTGCTGCTCGTCCCAGGTGGGCTCCCAGCGGGCGCCCTCGTTCCAGTTCTCGCGCAGCTCGTCGAGGTTCTTCCAGAACCCGACGGCCAGGCCGGCGGCGTAGGCCGCGCCCAGCGCCGTCGTCTCGGCCACGACGGGCTTGGAGACGGGGACGCCGAGGATGTCGGCCTGGAGCTGCATGCAGAGCTGGTTGGCGGTGATGCCGCCGTCGACCTTGAGCACCTCGACCTCGACGCCGGAGTCGGCGGTCATGGCCTCGGTGACGTCGCGGCTCTGGTAGCAGATCGCCTCGAGCGCGGCCCGGGCGATGTGCGCGTTGGTGTTGTAGCGCGAGAGCCCGACGATGGCGCCGCGGGCGTCGGAGCGCCAGTACGGCGCGAACAACCCGGAGAAGGCCGGCACGAAGTAGCAGCCGCCGGAGTCCTCCACCTGGCGGGCCAGCGACTCCGACTCCCCGGCGCCGGAGATGATGCCGAGCTGGTCGCGCAGCCACTGGATGGCCGAGCCGGTGACGGCGATCGAGCCCTCGAGGGCGTAGACCGGCTTCTCGTCGTTGAACTGGTAGCAGACCGTGGTCAGCAGCCCGGCCTTGGAGCGCACGAGCTCCTCACCGGTGTTCAGCAGCATGAAGTTGCCGGTGCCGTAGGTGTTCTTGGCCATGCCGGGGTCGAAGCAGACCTGCCCGACCATGGCGGCCTGCTGGTCGCCGAGGATGCCGGTCAGCTTGACCTTGCCGCCCAGGGGGCCGGTCTCCAGGGTCTCGCCGTAGCCCTCGGTGTAGGAGGACGGCTTGATCGTCGGCAGCATCTGGCGGGGGATGCCGAAGATCGCGAGCAGCTCGTCGTCCCAGTCGAGGGTCTCGAGGTCCATCAGCATCGTGCGGCTGGCGTTGGTGACGTCGGTGACGTGGGCACCGCCGCGGGGGCCGCCGGTGAGGTTCCAGATCAGCCAGGAGTCGGTGTTGCCGAAGACGGCGTCACCCTTCTCCGCGGCCTCGCGCACCCCGTCGACGTTCTCCAGGATCCACTGGATCTTGCCGCCGGAGAAGTAGGTGGCGGGGGGCAGACCGGTCTTCTGTCGGATCTTCTGGCCGCGTTCGTCGCGGTCCAGGGCCGAGGCGATCCGGTCGGTGCGGGTGTCCTGCCAGACGATCGCGTTGTAGTACGGGCGACCGGTGTTCTTGTTCCACACGACGGCGGTCTCGCGCTGGTTGGTGATGCCCAGGGCGGCGAGGTCCTTGCACGTCAGGTTGGCCTGGCGCAGACCGGACTGGATGACCGAGCTGGTGCGCTCCCAGATCTCGATCGGGTCGTGCTCGACCCAGCCGGGCTTGGGCATGATCTGGGTGTGCTCGAGCTGGTACTTGGCGATCTCGTTGCCGCTGTGGTCGAAGACCATGAAACGGCTGGAGGTGGTGCCCTGGTCGACCGCTCCGACGTACTGGGGGCCGCTGCCGGTGTCTGCCATGTCGTGTTCCGTTCTCTGCGTCGAGTGGCTCTGCGTCGAGTGCTACGGGTCTGACGGTGGGGAGGGGTGGATCAGTCGTCGGTGCGGACGCGACCCTCGGGTTCGGCCGCGGCCTCGTCCGGCAGGTGCCGCTCGACGAGGACCTTGTAGAGGCCGCCGCCGACGAGACCGCCGAGCATCGGCGCCACGATCGGCACCCAGAAGTAGAAGGCGCCGCCCGGTTCGCGCATCGCCGTGGAGTACCCGGTGACGAACGAGGCCAGGCGCGGGCCGAAGTCGCGGGCCGGGTTGATGGCGTAGCCGGCGTTGGAACCCCACGCCATGCCGATGCCGACGACGACGAGGCCGACGATGAACGGGGCCAGGTTCGCCCCCGGCGGCATGGCCTTGGTCTGACTGATGGCGAAGATGAGGAACACGAGGATCGCGGTGCCCACGACCTGGTCGAGGAAGGCCGTGCCGATGCTGACGTTCGCCCCGGGCAGCGTCGAGAAGATCCCCTGGCTCGTGTACGTGTGGCCGGGGTCCAGCGCGTCGATCGCGTCGGCGTACACCCAGCGGATCAGCAGGGCCGCGACGAAGGCGCCCGCGAACTGGGCGACGACGTAGGGCAGCACCTTCTTCCAGGAGAAGCCCTGGAAGACCGCGAGCGCCACGGTGACGGCGGGGTTCAGGTGGGCGCCGGTGGTGCGGCCGGCGACGTAGATGCCGAAGGTGACCCCCAGGCCCCAGGCCCAGTGGATCGAGTCGTCGCCGCCGTTCTTGCCCGCCACGACCTGCGCGACGACGCCGACGCCGAAGAGGATGAGGATCGCGGTGCCGGCGAACTCGGCGAGCATCTCGCCGGTGAGGGTGGGGGTGCGGGGCACGGCGCGGGCGGGCGCCGCCCCGGAGGAACTGCTGTGGGACATGTGAACTCCACGTTGAGTCGAGTGGTGCGGCTGTCGTTCTGCTTCCTTGCCGTGGTCGTGAAGGTAGGCAGGCCTCCGGACGGCGTCAACGCCGTGAGTTCGACGATGTCGAACGATTTCGTCGGCTCCGGACGCGGCGGGTGGTGACTGTCGGTGACAGGTCACCCGAACGGCTCAAGGGCGGCGCCCGACGTGCCGATGACGCGACCATGACGACGCTGGACTCCCGGCCGGACCTGCGCGCGGACCCCCTCGAGGAGGTCCTGCGCCCCGGTCTGCTGCGCACGGTCGTCCAGCCGGTCCACGACGTCCGCACGGGCCGCCCGGCGGCGGTCGAGGCGCTCCTGCGCGGACCCGCCGACAGCGCCCTGGCCACTCCCGCCCTGCTCTTCCGCGCCGCGGCCGCCGCCGGGCGGACGGGCGAGCTGGACCGGGCCGCCCTCGCCGCCCACGTCGCGGCGCTCGGGACCGCCGGCGTCCGGCGCACGGTCTTCCTCAACACCTCCCTCGACGGCTTCGCCGACCCGCTGGACCTGCCGGCGGAGTGGGACGTCGTGGTCGACGTCTCAGCCCGGACCCTGCTGCGCGCCCCGGGGGCGACGCTGCGCCTGCTGCAGCGCGTCCGGGCCCTCGGACTGAAGGTGGCGCTCGACGACGTGGGGGCCGACGTCGACGTGGCCGCCCTGCTGCCCGTCGTGCGGCCCGAGGTCGTCAAGCTCGACCTGCGGCTGCTGGCCCGGCGTCCCGCCGAGGAGGTCGCCGCGCTCGCGGGGGCCGTCGGCGCGCACGCGGCGCGCACGGGGGCGCTGGTGCTGGCGGAGTCCGTCGAGGACGCCGACGACCACCGGACCGCACTGACCCTGGGGGCCGACCTCGTCCAGGGCTGGGGTGTGGCGCACACGGTGCGCCCGCAGGACCTCGACACCCCCGCCGACCCCGGACCCGCCCTCCCCCCGCCCGCCCCCGGGCCGCCGACGTCCTGGACGTCGGTCCGCACCCGCCCCGTCCCCGCCGAGGTCGCCGAGGAGGTCCTCCTGCACCTGCGCTTGCGCACGCGGCGCCGGCAGGAGCCCGTGGTCCTGGTCTCGCTCGGTGGGACGGCCGCCCGCCGCGCGGCCGCCGACCTCGGGCGCGTCGCCGTCCGCGGGCACGCCGAGCTCGACGGCCACGGCCTGGCCGTCCTGGGCCCGGACGCGGCGTGCGTCGTCCTCGTCCGGCCCGGGCGCACCCCCGCCGACCGGGACCTGCTCGTCAGCCACGACCCCGCCGTGGTCGCCGGCCTCGTCGCCGACGTCCTGGTCACCGAGCGGGCACCGGGCCGCGAGGCGCCCGCACCGGCCCCCCGCCACACCACGCTCACCGACGTCGTGGCGGACGCCCTGGAGGCCGACCGCGTGACGGGGACCGGGACCGGGCTGCTGCTCGTGGGCGTCGACGGGACCTGCCGGCGCGGGGGCCGCGAGGCCGTCGTGCGCCGGATGCGCCGCGCCGTGCGGTCGGTGGACCGCTGGATCCCGCTGGGCCCGGACCTCTTCGCGGTCCTGCTCACGGGGCTGCCCCGTGCAGGCAGCGAGGGGGTCGTGGAGCGGGTGGCCGACGCGCTGCTGATGGCGGTCGAACTGGCCGTCGACGACCACCCGACGATGTCGGTGAGCATCGGGGCCAGCCTGGCCCCCGTCCGCGCGGTGACGGCGGCCGAGGCCCACCGCCAGGCCGACGCGGCCCTGGAATCGGCACGTGGTGCCGGTGGCGGCTGCGCGCGCATCTGGCCCGTCTGACAAGCTCGTCCCGCACGGGGTCGCACCGACCCGAGGGCCGCGACGTCGCGGCCGCTGCACGAGGAGTTGTGGGGAAGTCCGGGATGTCGGGGTACGTCGCGCTGCTGCGCGATCCGGTGGTGGCTCGTCCGTTCGTCGCGTCGGTGGTGGCGCGCATCCCGATCGCGACCGCCCCGCTGGGGCTCGTCCTGCTCGTGCGGGCGGCCCGCGACAACTACACGCTCGCCGGGATCGTCACCGGGCTGTTCGCCGTCGGTCTGGCCGTCGGCTCGCCCCTGTGGGGCCGGGCGATGGACCGGCACGGCCAGCCGCGGGTCCTCGTCCCCGCCGCGAGCGTGTCCGGCCTGCTGCTCCTGCTGCTCACCGCGGCGACCGTCTGGACGGCCGTGCCCGCCGTGGTCCTGCCCGTCCTGGCGCTGCTGGCCGGGGCCGCGTTCCCCCCGCTGAGCCCGGCGATGCGCTCGACCTGGCGCGTCGTGGTCACCGAGGAGCGGGCCCGGCGCCGCGGCTACGCGCTGGACGCCGCGGCCGTGGAGACGATCTTCGTCGGGGGGCCGCTGCTGCTGAGCGTGCTGCTCCTGCTCGGGATCGCGCCGTTGCCGCTCGTCGTCACCGTCGTCCTGCTCGTGGGCGGCACCCTCGTGTACGTCCGCTCCCCCGGGGCCCGTCGCGTCCGGCCGCAGCCGGTCGGCGCCGGGGGGCACGGGGTGGGGGCGGCCCTGCTGCACAGTCCCGGGTTCGTGCTGCTGCTGGCCGTGATGGCGGTCATGAGCATCGGGTTCGGCATCCTCGACGTCTCGATGGCCGGCCTGGCCGAGCACCTGCTCGGTTCGGCCGACCGGCTGGGCGTCCTGTTCGCCCCCATCGCGGGCGGGTCGGCGATCGGCGGCCTGCTGTACGGCAGCCGGGACTGGCGCAGCCCCGACCGCCGCCGGCTGCTCGTGACGCTGACGCTGTTCGGCAGTCTGCTGTTCACGGTGGCCTTCGCCGCGGGCGAGGGGATCCCGCTCGTGGTGCTGCTCGTCGTCCTGTTCTTCACGGGGCTGTTCATCTCCCCCAACCTCATCGCCGCGCAGGGGCTCGTCGACCTGCTCGCCCCGGGGCACCGGCTCGGGGAGGCGCAGGCGTGGCTGTCGACGGCCATCACGGCCGGCGCCGCCGTCGGGAACGCCGTCGCCGGGGTCCTGCTGGACGTCGCGGGGGCCCGCACGGCGCTCGGCGTCGCCGCGACGGCTGTCGTCGTCGCCGCCGCCGTGTGCCTGCTGGCGCAGCGTTCCTGGGCCGCCCGGCACCGCGAGCCCGTGGCCGTTCACTAGGCTCGCCCCCCGTGAGCAGCAGCCCGTCCCCCCGTCCCACCGCCCTCGTCACGGGGGCCACCGCCGGTCTGGGGGCCGCCTACGCGCGGTCGCTGGCCCGGCGCGGGCACGACCTCGTCGTCGTGGCGCGCGATGTGGAGCGGCTGGAGCGGACGGCGGCGACGCTGCGCGCCGACTTCGGGGTCGAGGTCGAGGTCCTGCCCGCCGACCTGTCCGACCGCGCCGCCCTCGACCGGGTCGCGGCCCGGGTGGGCAGCACCGAGCACCCCGTCGACGTGCTCGTCAACAACGCGGGCTTCGGGCTGCGGCAGCGCTTCGTCGACGGGGACCCGGCCGACCACGAGCGCATGTTCGACGTCCTGTGCCGGGCCGTCATGGTCCTGTCCCGGGCCGCGACGGGGGCGATGCTGCCCCGCGGGAGGGGTCGCGTCCTCAACGTCGGCTCCGTCGCGGGCCTCGTCCCCGGGGGCGGGCACTACTCGGCCGCCAAGGCCTACGTCATCGTCCTCACCGAGTCGATGGCCGGGGAGCTGCGCGGCACCGGTGTGAGCGCCACGGTCGTCGAGCCGGGGTACGTCCGCACGGAGTTCCACGCCCGGTCGGGCATGGGGTCCGGTGGGACGTCCGCCCTGTCGAGCCGCATCTGGCTCGACATCGACGACGTCGTCGACGCCTCCCTGGACGACCTGTTCGCCGGGCGGCCGGTGAGCGTGCCGACGCGGCGCTGGAAGGCCGTCTCGGCCGTCCTGGACGTCGTCCCCCGTCGTGTCGTGAGCTCGGTGTGGAACCGGATGCCCTCCGGCGCGAAGCGTCGGCACCCTACGCCGGAGCGCTGACACTTCTAGAAGTCGAACACCCAGCGTAGTCGAGGCGTAACGTAGAGCTGTGAACGCAGCCGTCCCCGCCTCGGACCCCGCGGAGACCCACGACGTCCTCGGCGACGAGACCGCGCGTCTGGCCGCGCTCCGCGAGTACGTCGACGTCGCCGCCGCCCCACCCGCCGAACTGCAGGCCGTCGTCCGGCTCGCGACCCGGCTCACGGGGTTGCCGAACGCCGTCGTCAACATCGTCGACGACCGCCACCAGCGCCAGCTCGCGGCCGAGGGGTTCGCCCCCGGGGTGAGCGACCGCGGGGAGTCGATGTGCTACTACTCGCTCGGGATGGGCGGGCTGGTGCACGCCGCCGACGCCCGCCGCGACGTCCGCTGGGCGGCGCACCCGTGGGTCGACGGGACCCTGGGACACGTCCGCAGCTACGCCGCCGCCCCGCTGCTCACCCCCGACCAGCAGGCCCTCGGCACGCTGTGCGTGTTCGACGAGGAGCAGCCACGGCAGCTCACCGCGACCCAGACGGCCGACCTCGTCGAGCTCGCGACCCTCGTGGTGTCCCTCTTCGACCGCGAGCGCCGCGCCCGCCTCGTGACCCAGCACGCCGAGGAGCTGCGCCGGACACGGGCCGCCGCCGAGACCGCACGGGCCCTGCAGGACGCCCTGCTGCCGCACCGGCTCCCCGCCGGCGACCGCGTCCGCGTCACCTCCCGCTACCTGCCAGGCACCGACGGCGCCGAGGTCGGCGGCGACTTCTACGACGCCATCCGCACCGACGGCGCCTTCGTGCTCGTCATGGGGGACGTCCAGGGGCACAACTCCGCGGCCGCCGCGCTCATGGGGCGGGTGCGGACGGCCGTGCGGGCCTACGTCAGCGAGGGGCACGAGCCGTCGGCCGTCCTGGAACGCACCAACCGGCTCATGCAGTCCTTCGAAGGGGACCTGTTCGCCACCTGCTGCCTGCTGTCCCTCGACGAGCGGACCGGGGACGTGACGGTGGCCAGCGCCGGGCACCCGGCCCCCGTCCTGTTCGCCCCCGGGACGGTGCGCAGCCTGGACGTCGACCCCGGTCCCCCGCTCGGCGTGCAGGCCGAGGCGATCTACCCCGAGAGCCGGCACCGGCTGGACGGGCCCAGCCGGGTGCTGCTGCACACCGACGGCGTCGTGGAGTGGCCAGGGGACGGCGGCTCGGGCACGCACACCGCCACGTCGACGGGCGAGGAGGCGCTGCTGCGGGCCCTGTCCGACGGGGCCGCGCTGGAGGCCGGGGCGCTCGCCGACCGCCTCCTGGCCCCCGTGCGCGGCGGCGGTCGCGACGACGCCGCGCTCCTCCTCGTCGACTACGACGGCCCGGCCCCAGGGACGCGGGAGAACCGACTGCTGCTGCCGACCGACACCCGCGCCGTGGGGGCCGCCCGCGACTGGCTGCGCTCGACGCTGGACGCGTGGCAGCTGAGCGCCACCGCCGACGAGGCCGAGCTCGTCGTGAGCGAGCTCGTGACGAACGCCCTGCTGCACACCGGTGCCCCCACGGCCGTGACGCTGCGGCACGAGATCGCCGACCGCCTGCTGTGCGTGGGGGTGGAGGACGGCTCGACGCAGCACCCGCAGCCCCGCACGAGCGACGACGACGCCACCGGCGGGCGCGGGATGCACATCGTCCAGCTGCTCGCGCAGCGGTGGTGGGTCGCCCCGCGCGGGGACGGCAAGACGGTGTGGGCGGACCTGCTCGTGGCGTGAGGGCGCGGGTCCGCGGTCAGGGTGCCGGGGGGTGCACGGTGGTGAAGCCGACGAGCACGGCCCCCGCCGGGCCCGAGGTGAGCCTGCGGCCGGTGCTGGTGCGCCACAGCCACTCCCCCAGCGGTGAGCGGCCGCGGTAGGTCACCCGGAACGGTGTCCCGTCCGCCACCGCGCGGTCGAAGGCCCGCTGCACCTGCGCCCGGTCGGCCGGGTGGACGTCGAGCATGAGGCGTTCGACGCCGACCGACTGCCGTCCCACCCCGAGGACCGCGCTGCCCAGCTCGTCGACGACAACGCGACCGGTCGCGGTGTCCAGCTGCCACGCGCCCGTCTGCTCGTCGGCGGACAGCGGCGCCCCCAGCCAGTCGGCCAGGGAGGTCAGCGCGAGACCGTCGCTGTGGACGACGAACCCGTCCTCGCGGCCGTGGGCGTCGTCGACGGCCAGGGCGTCGACGATCCACGCGAGCTCCGGGTCCTGCCCCGGGGGACGTTCGTCCCCCCACAGGTCGCGCAGGACCGCGAGGACCCGCTGCGCACGCAGCGAACGGTCCTCGCGGTCGAACGGTCCGGGCACGGCGCCCCCTGCCCCTGCCGCGTCAGTCGACGACGGCACCCGGGTTGAGGTTGCGGCCCGGGTCGACGCCGGCGAAGAGGGAGCCGACGATCTTGGCACCCGCGGGCGACAGGTCCTCCTCGACCCAGCGCTTGTGCTCGCGCCCCACGGCGTGGTGGTGCGAGAGCGTCCCGCCGTTGTCGAGGAACGCCTGCTGGATGGCGCCCTTGACGATGTCGTACGCCTCGAGGCCGTCACGGTCGGTCGGCGGCTGGAAGGCGAAGGTGAAGTACTGGCACGCACCGGAGTGGTAGCTGTGCGAGAGGTGGCAGAACACGAAACCCTTGATGCCGACCTCGGCGAAGGCCTTGTTCGCGGCCGCCACCACGTTGTCGTGCACCGACTTCAGCGTCGCCCACGACGAGGAGGTCTCGGACACGTCGCCGTAGGCGCCGCGGTCGAGGATGAAGTCGCGGATGTAGGGGGTGTCGAACTTCTTCTGGTCGTACAGCTTGCCCGGACCGGCGCCGACCCCGAAGCCACCGTGCTTCTTGACGATCTCGCCCACGAGCGCCTTGTTGCGCCGCACGTGCAGGGCCGACCCCTCGAACCCGATGAACGACAGGCACATCTGCGACAGGTCGATGCCCTTGCGCTTGCTGGCGTACAGCTGAACACCCTTGTTGAGCACCTGCCCGAGGGTGCTGCCCTTCTTCGAGGTCGCCAGGGTGAACTGGGTCTCGTTCGCGTCCGAGACGCGCGTGATGCTCGGGGAGGCGTCGGAGGCCGCGATGTCGTGCATGGCCTTCAGACCGCTGGCGTAGTCCGGGAAGAAGTACGCCTGGATGACGCGCTCCTCGGCCTGGCGGTGCACCTGCACGGTCGCCTCGGTGATGATCCCCAGCCGGCCCTCGCTGCCGAGGACCATCTCGCGCACGCTGGGCCCGGCGGACTGCACGGGCACTTCGGCGGTGGCCACGATGCCGTGCGGCGTCACGACGCGCACCGCCCGGGTGATGTCGGCGATGTCGCCGAACCGGTCGGACTGCATGCCCGAGGACCGGGTCGCGATCCAGCCGCCGAGGGTGGAGTGCTTGAAGCTGTCGGGGAAGTGCCCGATCGTCCAGCCGCGGGCGTTGAGCTGCTCCTCCAGGTCCGGGCCGAGGGCACCGGCCTGGATGCGCGCCGTCTGCGACGTCTCGTCCAGGGACAGGAGCAGCCGCATCCGGCCCATGTCGAGGGAGACGACGGGGCGGGTCTCGTCGCGGGGGGCCTCGAGGGACCCCACGATGTTGGAACCGCCGCCGAAGGGGATGAGGACGGCGTCGGCGTCGAGGGCGGCGCGCAGGGCGGCCTCCGTCTCCGCTTCCGTGCCGGGGTAGACGACGAGGTCGGGCAGGCGGCCGAAGTCGCCGCGCCGGATGCGGACGAGGTCTCGCATCGACTTGCCGTAGGCGTGCACCACGCGGTCGAGGTCGTCGTCGTGGACGTGCTCCGCGCCGACCGCCTCGACGAAGGCCCGGCGCAGCTCCTCCGGGGCCTGCGACGGGGGCACGGTGAGCTCGGACAGCTCCGGCACCCGTGCGGGCGCGGCGTCGAAGTCGATGCCCGAGACGCGCTTGACGAACGGCGCCAGGTTCGGCTTGTCCTCGTGGTGGAAGGCGACGCCCTCCTGGCCCCAACCCCACCACTTCATGTGCTCGACCACCAGAACTCCCAACCCTCGACCTGCGGTGCTCGGCGCGAGCCTACGCGTCGGTGCCGACACCGCCGGTGCGGCCGGCGAGGAAGCGCACGGCGAGTTCGTAGCCCGCCACGCCCAGACCGGCCACGACGCCCGTGGCGACGGGCGTGATGAACGAGTGCCGGCGGAAGTCCTCGCGCGCGTGGACGTTGGAGACGTGCAGCTCGACGAGCCCGGCGCTCAGCTCGACGCACGCGTCGCGCAGGGCGACGGAGGTGTGGGTCCACCCACCGGGGTTCAGGACGACCGGCTGCCGCGCGTCGGCGGCCCCGTGGACCCAGCCGATCATCTCGTGCTCGGCGTCGGTCTGGCGCAGCTCCACCCGCACGCCCAGCTCGGCCGCCAGGCGCTGCAAGCGCGCCTCGACGTCGGCCAGGGTGGTGGAGCCGTAGACCTCGGGCTGCCGCTTGCCCAGGCGGCCGAGGTTGGGGCCGTTGAGGACGAGGATCGTCGGAGGGTGCTCGCTCACCCGCGGACAGTACCGACCTGTGGACGGTCCCGACCGCGTGTCGGGGGTCGGTGCCACAGTGCCGTCGTGCCCCCGCCGACCCCGCCGTCCCCGCCCGGCCCCGAGGTCTTCCGCTGCTTCGGCACCGGTGACCCGCTCTACGAGGCCTACCACGACACCGAGTGGGGCCACCCGGTCCGCGACGACCGCGGGCTCTTCGAACGGATCAGCCTCGAGGCCTTCCAGTCCGGGCTGAGCTGGATCACGGTCCTGCGCCGCCGCGAGACGTTCCGGGCGGCCTTCGACGGGTTCGACCCCGCCGTCGTGGCGGGCTACGGCGCGGCGGACGTGGAACGGCTCATGGCCGACCCCGGGATCATCCGCAACCGCGCCAAGGTCGAGGCGACGATCGCCAACGCCCGCGCGCTGCTGGCCCTGCAGGCTGCGGGCGGCAGCCTCACCGAGCTCTTCTGGTCCGCGGCGCCCGACCCGGCCCCGCCGGCGCCGGAGGGGCCCGGCGACGTGCCCGCGACGACCCCGGAGTCGGTGGCGCTCGCGAAGGCGCTCAAGGCGCACGGCTTCCGGTTCGTCGGTCCGACGACGGCGTACGCGGCCCTGCAGGCCTGTGGCGTGGTCGACGACCACCTGCGAGAGTGCCCGGCACGGGCGGCCGTGGAGCGCGCCCGCGCCGTCGGCGAAGGGGTCCACCCGTGAGCACCACCGTCCCGTGCCTGTGGTTCGACCGCGAGGGGCTGGCGGCCGCCGAGCTCTACGTCTCGCTGTTCCCCGACTCGCGCATCGTCTCGACCTCCCCGGGCGGGCCCGACGGGGCGCCCATGACGGTCTCCTTCGTCCTCGACGGCCGCGACTGGACGATCATCAACGGCGGTCCGCACTTCCCCCAGACCGAGGCGTTCTCCGTGCAGGTCTCCTGCGCCGACCAGGCCGAGGTCGACCGGTACTGGGACGGGCTCGTCGCGGACGGGGGCTCGGAGGGTCGGTGCGGCTGGCTGAAGGACCGCTGGGGCGTGTCGTGGCAGATCGTCCCCACCCGCCTGCCGGAACTGCTGTCCGACCCCGATCCCGAACGGGCGCAACGGGCCCTGAGCGCGATGCTCGGCATGGGCCGCCTCGTGGTGGCCGAGCTGGAGGCCGCGGCCGACGGGGGCGCGTGAACGGTCCCGCCCACGAGTGACAGAATCGTGGAGAAGCGGGAGCCCCGTCCCGGCGAGCCACAGACAAGAGGTGCCACACATGGTCGATCGACAGCGAGTCGTCATCGTCGGAGGTGGCTTCACCGGCCTGTACGCCGGCAAGAAGCTCGAGAAGCTCCTCCCGGCCTCCGCGGCAGAGCTGGTGATCGTCAGCCCGACTGACCACCTCACCTACAGCCCCCTGCTGCCGGACGTCACCGCGTCCGTCATCGAGCCGCGCCACGTCGCGGTGTCGCTGCGGCAGACGCTGCCGCGCCACAAGCTCGTCGTGGGCCACACCACCTCGGTCGACCCCGAGGCGAAGACCCTCACGATCTCCAAGACCGAGCGCGGCGTCGTCAGCGACGAGACCCAGGTCCTGTCCTACGACAAGCTGCTCCTCGCCCCCGGCGCGGTCACCCGCCGCTTCCCGATCCCCGGGGTCTCCGAGAACGCCCGCGGCGTCAAGACGATCACCGAGGCCGCCTTCGTCCGCGACCACCTGCTGTCCCAGCTCGACGCGGCCGACAGCCTCCCCGACGACCCGCGCTTCGACGCCGAGCGCGCCGAGCGCATGACCGTCGTGGCGGTCGGCGCCGGCTACACCGGCACCGAGATCGTGGCCCAGACCCACCGCTGGCTGTCCCGCGTGGCCGACCGCTGGTCCTCGATCGACGTGCGCGACGTCAAGTGGCTGCTCATCGACGTGGCCCCGGCCGTCCTGCCCGAGCTCGGGCCGCGCCTGGGCCAGTACGCGCTGTCCGCGCTCAAGGGCCGCGGCATCGACGTGCGCCTCGGGGTCTCCGTGGCCAGCGTCGAGGGCAACGTCATCAACCTCACCGACGGCACCCCGATCCCCTCGCGCACCCTCATCTGGGGCGCGGGGATCATGGCGAACCCGCTCATGGGCACCCTGGGCCTGCCGCTGGACCGCGGTCGCCTCGTCGTGGACGCCAAGATGAAGGTCGCCGGCGCCGACGACGTGTGGGCCGCCGGGGACGCCGCCGCCGTGCCGGACCTGGCCAAGCCGAAGCCGGCCGACGGCCCCCAGCCGATCACCCCGCCCACCGCGCAGCACGCGCAGCGCCAGGGCACCGCGGTCGGCAAGAACATCGCCGCGGCCTTCGGGATCGGTCAGGCCGCCGACTACGTCCACAAGGACCTCGGCCTCGTGGCCGACCTCGGGGGCGGCACCGCCGTCGCCAAGCCGCTCGGCATCGAGATGACCGGTCTGCCGGCCAAGATCGTCGCCCGCGGGTACCACCTGTACGCCCTCCCGGCGATGAGCAACCGCATCCGCGTGCTCACCGACTGGGCCCTGCACGCCGTCCTGCCCCCGCAGGCCGTCGCGCTGAACCAGACCCGTCCGGAGGACGCGCTCATCACGCCGGCGCAGAACACGGACATCTACCCGAAGGCGGAGGAGAAGCCGAAGGTCGGCTGACCCTCCCCGTGGTCTCCGAGGAGGTGGTGGCGCGCGTCGCCGCCACCCTCGGGACCAGCACGAACCGAGCCCGCCGGCTGGCGCGAACCGCGCTGCCGGCGGGCTTCGTGCTGCAGGTGGCGCGCCACCGGCACGTCGTCCTCGTCGAGGGGGCGACGGACGCCGCGGTGCTGGACGTCCTCCTGGGCGGACGGCTGCCCGTGCTCGCCGTGGGCGGCAAGCACCTCCTCCCGCTGGCGGCGGCCCTGGCCGGGGCCCACGGCGCGGCGGTCGACGTCGTGCTGGACGGCGACGACGGCGAGGGCGCCGGTCACCGCGCCCGCGAGGACTCCCGCCGGGTCCGGGACGCGCTGCCCGGGGTGCCCGTGCACGTGCTCCCCGGCGACCTGGAGTCGTGCCTGGCCCGGTGGCCCGCCTTCCTCGCGGCCCTGCCCGGTGGGCTGACGAAGGACGCCGTCGCCTACGCGCGCGCCGCCACGGCGGCCCTGGCCAGCGAGCCGCCGCCGGAGCTGCGGGCGCTGCGGGCCGCGGTGCTCATCCCCTGAGCCGCTCGGCCAGCCCGCTCGCCCGGGCCAGCGGCCGCTGCACCGCGGCCGCCACGGCCTGCGCCGACCCGACGACCCGCACACGGCTCCGGGCCCGGGTCAGCGCCGTGTAGAACATCTCCCGCGTCGCCAGCGGGGAGCGCTCGGGCGCGGCGAGGACCGTGACGGTCTCGAACTGCGACCCCTGGCTGCGGTGCACGGTCATGGCGTGCACCGGTTCGACGGCCGCGAGCCGGGCCAGCGGCACCCGCAGCGGGCCCGCCCCGCGGGCCAGCGCGGCGACGAGGACGCCGTCCTCCTCCAGGACCACCCCGGTGTCGCCGTTGAACACGCCGACGGCCGGGTCGTTCGCGGTGACGATGACGGGCAGCCCGACGTACCGGCCGTCCGGACGCGGCAGGACGCCGAGCTCCTCGACCGCCCAGCGCTGGGCCAGCGCGCTCCAGTGCGCCACGCCACGGGTGCCGCGGCGGTGCGCGCACAGCAGCCGGTGGGTGTCCAGGGCCGCGAGGGCCGTCTCCGCGTCGCCCGCCCGTGCGGCCTCCACGACCGCCCGCGACCGCACGAGCACGTCCGCGCGCACGACCTCGAGCGCGGCCCCGGCGACGAGCTCGGCGTCGGGGACCTCGAGGAACTCCACGTCCGGACCGCCGGCCCGGAGCAGGTCGACGACGTCGTCGGAGCGCGCGTCGCGCACGGCCTGCGCGATGGCGGCGATGCCGCCGCCCGCCGCGTACCGGTGGGTCCGCGTCAGCTCGGCCACGCCGTGCGGGGCGGCGTCGGCGGGGGCGACGAGGTCGGCCAGGACGGCACCGACCTCGACGGAGGCGAGCTGCTGCGGGTCCCCGACGAGGACGAGCCGGGCCCCGGGACGCAGCGCCGACAGCAGCCGGGCCATGACCCCCAGACCCACCATCGAGGCCTCGTCGACGATGACGACGTCGTGCGGCAGCCGGTGCTCGGCGTCGAAGCGGGCCCGCACCGACCCCGGCCGGATCCCCAGCAGCCGGTGCAGGGTCGAGGCGGCGGAGGCGCGCAGGAACGCGCGTTCGGCGTCGGTGAAGGCGCCTTCGGCGGCGGCGGAGACCACGGCCTCGGTCAACCGAGCGGCCGCCTTGCCCGTCGGCGCGGCAAGTGCCACTCGCGGCGCACCGTCCGACAGCGCGTGCACGGCGGCCAGCAACCGGGCGACCGTCGTCGTCTTGCCCGTCCCCGGTCCCCCCGCCAGCACGGACACCCCGTGGGACAGGCACACGGCCGCCGCGGCGCGCTGGTCGTCGGCGGGGTCACCGGGCCAGAGCCGGTCGAGCACCTCCTCGACCCGCGCGGGGTCGTAGGGCACGACGGTCGCGCCGCGGCCGCGCAGGTCGCGGGCCACGGCGAGCTCCTGGCGCCAGTACCGGTCCAGCCACACCCCGTCGCCGACGAGGTGCAGGGGGACCGTCGGTCCCCCGTCGTCGGGGACCTCTCCCGGCGGGTGCTCGACCGTCAGCGGGCTGCGCTGCAGCGCCTCGCGCCAGGCCCCCGGCTCCGGCCAGGGGACGCTCACCGGTTCCACGGACCCGGAGTCGTCGGCGTCCTCGGGCACGAGGTCGCCCACCCCGGACAGCCGCAGCACGACGGACCCGTGGCGCACGGCCCGCACGACGAGCGCCACGGCCAGCAGGACGCGCTCGTCGTCCTCCCCGGCGACGGCGCCCAGCCGCCGCGCGACGTGGACGTCGGCCGCGTGGAGCAGCCCCAGTTCGTTGACCTCCCGGAGCAGTCCCGTCGCCGAGCGCGCCACGGACGCGGACCGGTCGGGGTCGAGGGCACTGCTCGTGGTGGTGGTGGTGGTGCTGGTCACGGTCACGGGGTCCTCCCGGCGAGCAGGTCGGAGGTGTCCACGACGAGCGCGGCGGGCGGACGCCAGGACCAGACCCCGGGCGGGACGCCGTCCGGCCCCGGGGCCACCTGCGGCCCGCACATCCCGCGCAGGAACAGGTAGAGCGAGCCGCCGAGGTGCTTGGCCGGGTCGTAACCGGGCAGTCGCCAGCGCAGGAACCGGTGCAGCGCAACGCTGTAGAGCAGCGCCTGCAACGGGTAGTGGGCGGCGAGGACGGCCTCGTCGAGGGCCTGCCGCCGGTAGTGCCAGGCGGTGAGCTCCTCCCCCGGTCCGGCCAGCCGGTTCGTCTTGTAGTCCACGACGAGGAAGCGCGACCCGCAGCGCAGGACGGCGTCGACCGACCCCGTCAGGTAACCGCGCAGCCCCTCGGCGGCCAGGGCGGGTTCGGTGAGCATCTCGGCGTAGGGGTGCACGGGGTCACCCGGTGCGAGGTGGCGGCGCAGCAGGGCCGCGAGGTCGCCCAGCCTCCCGCCCGCGCCGGCCCGCGCGTCGTCGCCCCCGGCCAGGGGCAGCTCGAAGTCCAGCTCGGCGAGCCGGTCGCCGACGGCGAAGTCCGCCAGCGCCCGGTCGTCGGCCAGGGGGCCGAGCCCGGTGCGCAGGACGGGGTCGAGGGCCGCGGCGAGCGGTTCGGCCAGCGGGGCGGCGAACTGCTCACGGGCCAGGGCGGCGAGGTGGGCCGGTCGGTCGGGGACGGCCGGGTCGAAGCCCTCGAGCACGGCGTGCACGAGGGTGCCGAAGCCCGTGCCGGCCGGGAGGTCCGCGAGCGGGGACGGGACGTCCCGCCAGCCCTGCGGGTCCTCGGCGGCGGCCCGCGGCCCGGCGGCGCCGACCTCCTGCACGGCGACCTCGTCGACGACGACCTCCAGCTCCGGTTCGGACAGGACGGCCGGGCCCGACGCGTGCGCCTCGTGGACCCCGCGGGTCAGGCCGGAGTACGACGTGCGCCGCCACCCGGCGTCGACGTGGGCGCCGAACTCCGCCGCGGCCAGCTCGACCGCGGCCGGCGCGGACCCGGTCCACCGCCGTGGGGGCGCCGCGAGCGGCACGTCCTCGACCGCGACGGGCGAGTCCGGCCCGAAGAGCGCGGCGAGCCGTGTCCGCAGCGCGTCGTCGTCCGGCAGGGGCAGCTTCTCCGGCACCGCACGGACGTCGTCGGTCAGCAGCAACCGGTGCAGCGCACCGCGTTGGGTGTTGGTGGCGGGGGCCCACCACACGAGCAACCGGGAGACGGCCCGCGTCAGGGCGACGTAGAGCAGGCGCAGCTCCTCGCCGAGGTCCTCGCTGTCGGCCGCACGGCAGAAGGCGTCGTAGGCCGGGGCGGCCGGCCCCCCCACGTGCAGCGCGCGCGGCCCGTCGGGGGCGTGCGCCACGGGCAGCCGGTCCTTGGACCCCGTCCCCGTGGAGTCCCAGCCGAAGGGCACGCAGACGACCTCGTACTCCAGGCCCTTGCTCGTGTGGACCGTCGCGATCTGCACGGCCTGCCGGTCGGTGTCGAGGCGGCGCGAGCGTTCCTGGTCGACGTCCCCGGCCGCGTCCTCGACGCGGCCGCGCAGCCACGACAGCAGGCTGGAGACGCCACCGCCGGGGTTGAGGGCGGACTCGGCGTGCAGCACCTCGGCGATGTGCCGCAGGTCGGTCAGGCGCCGTTCGCCGCCCTCGACGCCGAGCAGGCGGCGGGGCAGGTCGCGCTCCTCGTTGAGGGCCGCGAACATGCCCGAGACCCCGCGCTCGGCCAGGACCGTGCCCCACCCGCGCAGGGCGACGGAGACCTCGTCGGTGGCGCGGTCGCCCGCCGCGTCGAGCTCGGCCGCGGTCCAGCCGACGAAGGAGGACAGGGCCGTGCGCCGCACGCGGGCGGCCCGGTGCGGCTGCTCGACGGCCTCCAGCAGCCACACCCACTCCCGGGCAGCAGGGGTGCTGAAGACGGACGTCCCGCGCGAGAGCACGCACGGAACACCCCGGCGGCGCAGCTCCTCGTGCACGAGCTGGGCCTGGGACTGGGTGCGGACGAGCACGGCCACGTCACCCGCGGCGAGCGCCCGCTCGGGACCGCCCCGGTGGGGCTGCACGCGCAACCCCTCGGACAGCACGCCGACGACCTGGTCGGCGGTGTCGCGCGCCACCGCGGCCCGTACGTCGGCGACGGCCGGCACCCCCGTGCGGGCCGTGACGGGCAGCCCGTCGCGCCGCAGCACGCGCAACCGGACGGGGGTCCGGTCCGCTCCCGCCGGGCCGAGCAGGGCCGGGGTGCGGTGGTGGGCCTGCACGGGGTGCACGACGATCCGCTCGTCGCCCAGCGCCGCCCCGCGCAGCAGGGCCGCGGTGCCGGCGAGGACGGCGGGGTCGCTGCGGAAGTTCGTGCCCAGCGTCGCCGTCACGTCGGCGACCCCCACGGCGTCGAGGTAGCTGTTCACGTCGGCGCCGCGGAAGGCGTAGATCGCCTGCTTGGGGTCGCCGATGAGGACGAGCGGGCACCGGCCGTGGAACGCCGTGCGCAGGACGTCCCACTGCACGGCGTCGGTGTCCTGGAACTCGTCCACGAGGACGACGGAGTACCTGCGCCGCAGCCGGTCGCACGCCGTCGGCCCGGCCACCTCGTCGGTCAGCGCGTCCCGCAACCGGGTCAGCAGGTCGTCGAAGCCGAGGACCCGGCGGGACCGCTTGCGGGCCGCGACCTCGCGGCGGACCCCCTCGGCGAACCGCACGCGCAGGTCCTCCGGCGTCTGCGGGACCGTGCCGCGCGGCTCGATCCGGGCGTCCGGGCGGCCGACGGCCTCGCGGGCGATGCGCAGCGCGACGGCGCGGGAGAAGGGCGGCGGGCCGCCCCCGGGCCGGACGGCGAAGCGGACGTAGAGGTCGTCGCAGACCTCCTCGACGAGGTCGTCGACGTCCTCGACGAGGGTCGCGGTGGGGTCGACGTCGGCCGCGGTGCCCAGGCTGGTGAGCACCTGCTGGCAGAACTCGTGGATGGTCGCGACGGTGGCGGCGTCGAAGCCCGCGAGCGCGGCGGCCAAGCGTGCGCGCCTGGCCTGCAGGCCGGTCTCGTCGGTGGCCGCGAGGTGCCGGACGACGGCGTCGTCGGAGACCGCCGCGGCGGCGGGGTCGGCGAGCGCGTCGCGGGCGGCGACGAGGCGGTCGCGGACGCGGTCGCGCAGCTCGGCCGTCGCGGCGCGCCCGAAGGTGACGACGAGCAGCTCGTCGACGCGGGCCACGCCCTCGGCCACGTACCGCGTCACGAGGCCGGCGATGGTCCAGGTCTTGCCGGTGCCGGCGCTCGCCTCCAGGACGGTCGTGCCGGTCGGCAGCGGACCGGTGACCTCGAAGTGGCGCGGGTGCCCGTCGGAGGTGGGCGCGCTCACCGCTCGTCCATCCGCAGGACGCCGAGGAGGGGCTCCCAGAACCGTTGCACCGCAGCGTCGAACGTCACGGGAGCGCCCGCGGGCCAGCCCGTCGGCGGTGACCAGTCGAGCAGGACGTCGACGGGTGCCCGCGCACCCCAGACGCTGACGTTCTCCTCGTCGGCGTCCTCCTTGGGGAAGGACCAGTCCGACGTCCACGCACCGCTCGCGGCACGGCGGCAGGCGGCGGCCGGCCGGCCGGCCCACGCGGCCTGCGCGTAGGCCATCGCGGTGTCCACGGGCAGCGGCAGCGGGGCGCACAGCCCGGCGGCGCGCAGCTCGAGGAGGTCCGCGAGCGTGCCCCGGGCCACGGCGGCGGGGACCGGGCCGAGGGTCAGCAGCGCCACGCTGCCCTGGGCGCCCCGGCCGACGACGACCGTGCGGAACTCCGTGCCGGGGTGGGCGGCCGACAGGGCCAGCAGTTCGAGCCAGGCCCGGACGGTCTGCTTGGCCTTGACCCGGGAGTACAGCGTCGTGACGGCGACGTCGCCGCTCGCGCGCCCGCCCGGACGCACGGGCCGGACGCCCCGGACGTTGCCGGTGAGGCGGACCGGGCCCGTCCCGGGCACGTCGAGGTCGAGCTCGACGTCGACGCTGCGGGGTTCGGAGCCCGCGAGCCCGGTGTCGAACTCCGCGGCCACGCCGGCGATCCGGTCGACGAGGGGTCCGACCTCGCGCAGGACGGCGGCCCCCAGCGGGCCGGGGGGCAGCGCGCCGCGGGCGGTCTCGAGGCGGACGACGTCGCTCGCCCCGGCCCCGCGCAACCGGGCCGCGAGCGCCCGGTCGCCGACCGACCACTTCGCGAGGGCGTCCAGCTCGACGGGCAGCGCGTCGGCCGGTTCCTCCTCGCGCGTGGCGGTCGCGACGTCGAGCCGCTGGCGCAGGAACCCCTTGGCCGGGTGCTGGAAGAACTGCACGAGCTGGTCCAGGTCGAGGTCGGCGGCGGGGGCCGGCGGCAGACCGGCGGTGAGGAACGGCGGCGGGGCCACGGGGTCGGCCACGCCGGTCGCGGCGCCGGCGAGGGCACTGCGGTCGTAGCTGAAGGGTCCCGGCCGGCCCAGCGCCCCTCCGGCGAAGTTCTTCGGGTCGGTCGGCTGCAGCGGGTGCTGCACGACGACGCGTTCGCGCACCCCGGGGTGGGCGGCCTCGAGGCTGTCGAGCAGCTCCCCGACGGGCACGGCGGGCGGCAGCTTCACCCCGGTCCGCACGTCGCGGCCCGAGTAGGTGACGACGAACGTGTCGGCGGCCGAGCAGACGGCGTCGAGCAGCACCTGGCGGTCCTCGCTGCGGGGGTCGCGGTCACCGAGGTGGGGGTCGCGCGTCAGCACGTCGTCCGCGTCGGGGTTCGTCACGCGCGGGAACGCGCCGTCGTCCATGCCGAGCAGGCACACGACGCGGTGCGGCACCGAGCGCATGGGGGTGAGGGTGCAGACCGTGAGGGCCCCGGTGCGGAAGTTCGCCCGCTGGGGGCGGCCCGCGAACCGTTCGGCGACGAGCGCCGCGACGTCGGCCAGCCCGACCTCGGCCGTCCCGGCGCGCGCAGCGTCCTGCGCGACGGCCCCGAGCTCGCGCCGCAGCTGCGCGACCTGCCACGCCCCGTCGGAGGGGACGTCGGCCAGGTCCAGGACGCCGTCGAGCAGAGCCTCGCACCAGGCGGCCACACCGCGCCGACCGGACAGCCGGGTCACGGCCGCGTCGAGGCGGTCGAGCAGTTCGGCCAGCCGCCCGGCCAGGTCGACGCGGGAGGACTCGACGTCGGCCAGGGGGACGACACCCTCGAGGTCCGCACCGACGAGCTCCTCCTGGGCACCGCCCCCCACGGCGACACCGACGAGGAGCCGGTCCAGCCCGGCCCGCCAGGAGCCCTGCGCGACCTCGCCCAGCGACCACGCCGCGCGGTGCTGCGCCGACAGGCCCCAGTGCACGCCGGCGTCGACGGTCCACTCACGGACCTGCTCGAGGTCCTCGTCGTCGAGGTCGAAGCGGCGGCGGACGGCGGCCGTGCCGGCGAGGTCGAGCACCTCGCTGGCCGTGAGGCGGCTCTGGGCCAGGACCAGCAGCCGGGCCGCGAGCCCGAGCAGCGGGTTCGTCTGCAGCGCCGACCGGTCGGCCACCGAGACCCGCAGCCCCCCGCCGGGGTGGGAGTCGGTGGAGAAGACCGCCTGGACGAGCGGGGCGTACGCCTCGACGTCGGGGCACATGACGAGGACGTCGCGCGGCTGCAGCGTCGGGTCGTCGTCGAGCAGCCCGAGGACGACCTCGCGCAGCACCTCGACCTGCCGGGCCCGGCCGTGGCAGGAGTGCACCTGCACCGACCGGTCGTGCGGACCGGGGTCGGGGCCCGGCGCGGGGACCTCGTCGGCCGCGAGCGCGGCCTGCAACCGGCCGAGCAGCGTGTCCCGGGGCACCGGGGCCGGGTGGTGGACGTCGCGCAGGTCCGGGACGGCCTCCAGCAGCCGGGCCTGCAGCTCGCGCACGTCGCGCGAGAGCGAGCGCAGCAGCGGGTGCCGCACCGGGTCGCTCCCCTGGTCGGTCCTGCGCAGGCTCGTCGGCCGCTGCGCCGACGCCCACAGCGCCGGGCTCGGGTGCTGCAGGAAGAGGTGCACCTCGCGGTGCTCGGCCAGGGCGGCGAGCACGCGCAGCCGGGACTCGGCCAGCCGCGTCACGACGAAGACGCCGAACCGTTCCCCCAGGCCGGTCAGGGCGGGGTCGGCGCGCAGGGCCGAGCACACGTCGTCGAGCAGTTCGGCGGGGGCGGGGACCCCGACGTGCTCGCGCACGGCGCGGAAGACCGCCGGCTGCCAGCGCAGGTCGGCCGGGACGTCACCGCCGCCGGCGGCCCAGTCGACGAGCAGCCCGGGGCGGGCGGCCCCGTAGCGGGCGAACAGGCCCGCCAGGCGGGCCGCCGCGGCGGTCCGCCGGACCCGGGGCACGTCCTCGCCCGGGACGGCGCGCAGGTGGTGGCGCAGGACGGCGAACTCGGCCCGCGCGTCGGCGGCGGGACCACCGGCCGCGGGGGCCACCTCGTCGAACACCTCGAGCACGTCCCACGTCAGCGCGTCCGGCGCCCACCGCTCGACCGCGTCGGCGGCCTCGGGACGCACCCGGCCGACGACGTCGGCGACGACGCCGTCGAGCAGCCGGGCCGGGGAGGAGAAGTCGACGCGGGCGCAGATGCCGTCGTCCGCACCGGCCGCGGCGCCGAGGTGGTGCGAGAGCCGCTGGGCGATCCACCGTTCGGTGCCGCGCGCGCCGACGGCCAGGACGTCGGGCGCGAACGGGTCGGCGCCCGCGGCGGGAGCGCGCAGGACGTCGGCGAGGCCCGCGACGAGGGCCGTCGCACTCTCGGAACGGTGGACGTGGAGCACGGTCCCCTGTCTACCCGACGGCTCGGACACGCGGTCCCCGCGGTCCCCGTGGTGTGCTGGCCCGGTGCCGACCGCTCCCGCGCTGTCCTTCCTGGACCGCTCCCGCACGCGGACCGGGCAGGACGACGCGGACGCCCTGCGGGCCACCCTGGGCAGGGCGCGGCGGGCCGAGGACCTCGGCGCCGACGGGTTCTGGGTCGCCGAGCACCACGCCGTGCCGGGCGTCGTCGGGTCGGCGCCGACCGTCCTGCTCGCCGCCGTCGCCGCGGCCACCACCCGGGTGCGGGTCGGGACGGCCGGGGTCATGCTCCCCAACCACCGCCCGTTCGTCGTCGCGGAGCAGGTGGCGACGCTGGCGGCGCTGCACCCCGGGCGCGTCGAGGTCGGGGTCGGCCGGTCGCTGGGCTTCACCGCCCCGGTCCGCCGGGCGCTCGGTGCGCACGCGAGCGCCGACGCGGACGAGCGCCTCGCCGAGCTGCTCGACTGGCTGCACGGCCGGGGTCCGGTGACCCTGCGCCCGCTCGTGCCCGCACCGCCGGTCTGGCTGCTGGCCACGGGTGAGGGGTTGCGGACGGCGGCGCGGCTGGGGCTGCCGGTCGTCGTGGGCGGCCGGTTGCTGCGCGACCCCGAGCCGCTGCGGCGCTACCGCGACGAGCACCCCGGGGGCCGCGTGAGCCTGCTGGTCGACGTGGTGGTCGCCGAGGACGAGTCGGCGGCGCGCCGGGAGCTGCTGCCGCAGGCCGTGGCCCTCGCCCGGGCCCGCAGCCGCGGCGCGTTCGGTCCCCTCCCCACCCCGGCCGCGGCGGCCGCCGCGGACCTGACCGACCGCGAACGCGTCGACGTCGACCGCTACCTGGCCGACGCCGTGGCCGGGAGCGCGGGGCAGGTGCGGCGGCGGCTGCAGGACCTGCTGGACCGCACCGGCGCCGACGAGCTGCTGCTGGCCGCGACCCCGCATGCGCGCGACGTCGAGGCGGCCAACGACGCGCGGCTCGCCGAGCTGGTGGCCGACCTCAGAACTGCCGGTTGAGCGAGCGGCGCCGCACGCGCTTCTCGATGCGGTCGAACTCCCGGCGCAGGGGCTGGGAGCAGAACTCGCCCAGCGTGACCCCGGCGGCGAGCGCGAGCGCCGTCCCGAACGCCGTCACGAGCTGGGCCAGTCCCGTCGACGTGCCGCCGCCGACGATGGAGAAGATCGCGCGGTAGATGGTCAGACCGGGCAGCAGCGGGACGATGCCGCAGACGGAGACGACGAGCCCCGGCACGCCCCAGCGCCAGGCCGTCCCCTCGGCGAGCAGGCCGACGAGCAGGGCGGCGAGACCGGCGGCCGCGACCGGGCCGGTGCCGAGCGTCGTCGCCACCCCCGCGGCGAAGACGGCGGTGGCCCCGGCGAGCCCGGCGAGCAGGACCGCCCGCAGCCCCGCGTACCCCGAGACCGCCCAGGTGAAGGCGGCGACGGCACCCGCGGCGACCTGGACGGCGAGCGGGTAGGACTCCCCGTCGGAGAACGTGAGGCTGAGGCCGATCCCGGCCCGCTGTCCAAGGTCCAGGACGGCGGCGATGCCGAGGACGAGCCCCGTCGTCAGCAGGACCGTCTCGAAGGCACGGGCGCCGGCGGTGACGTAGAAGCCCGAGATCGCGTCCTCCGCGGACCCGACGAGCGAGAGCCCGGCCAGCAGGACGACGATGCCGGACCCGACGACGAGGGAGGGCGGCAGCCGCCCGAGCCAGTCGGGCAGGTGCGGACCGGACACGAGCAGGGCGAGGGCGAAGGCCGTCGCGATGGCCGCGCCGGCGAACTGCTGGAAGAAGGCCGGAAGACCGCGGCGGTTCAGCGAGGACAGCACGACCTGCAGGACGCAGGTGACGAACGCGGCGCAGACGGCGACGGCCCACGTGCCGCCGATGGTGACGGCGACGGCGGCCGCGAGGCCTACCGTCCCGGCGGCGGAGATCCACGGTCGGTACGGCCGGCGCTGGGACAGCAGCCGCTTGAGCCGGGTGTTGATCTCCGCGGCGGGCAGCCCCTCGCCGGCCTCGTGGGCCAGGGCGTAGAGCGCGCCGAGCCGCGAGTAGTCGCTGGCCCGCACCTTGACGACGCGGGCGGAGGTGAGCGGGACGCGGTCGGCACCCGCCGTCGAGACGATGACGGCGGTGTAGTTGATGTCGACCTGGGTGTGCCGCAGGCCGGCCCCCGCGGCCGCCCGGAGCGAGAGCGCGGTGACGTCGGCGGCCGAGGCGCCCGCGGACAACAGGGCCTCGGCCATGCGGGCGACGGCGTCGAGGGCGTCGAGGGCCTCGACCTGGGTCAGGCCCCCCTCGACGACGGGTTCGGGCGACGGTGTCTCCCCCGCGACGATCTCCGCGAGCCGGCTCCGCCAGCGAGCCGTCGAGAATGCCGTCCGCAGCGCCACGCGGTGACGCTATCGAAGCGCTGCGTCAGCAGCTGAGGGCGAGGGCCCCCCGGTCGGCGACCGGGACGGTGTCGCAGCCGACGCCGGCGGTGCCGAGGTCGACGACCTTCCACCCCGAGCCGGCCGTCGTGCCGCCCGCCACGCGCTGCAGCACGGCGGTGGCGGGGTCGAGGGCGGTCGGGTCGGTCGGCGCGAGGTCCGCGGCGGCCCAGTCCCCGGCGACGCGGACGTCGGTGACCGTGAAGGACCCGGCGGGGACACCGGCCACCAGCGGGCTCGCCGCGACGGCGCGGGCGACCGCGGGGGTGGCGGAGTCGGCGGCGCTGCCGGTGGGGCCGGTCGTGCTGGCGGAGGCGCTGGAGCCGGCCAGGACGAGGGCCAGCGCGGGGGCGGTGAGGGCGGTCAGGGTGAGCGTGGTGCGGCGGTTCATGGTTCCGACCTCCCGTGGTCAGGCTCGTCGTGCGCGTTCGGGAGGTGGACGCACGCGGCGCCCCGGCGGTTGCACTCCGGAGGGCTCTCCTCAGAACCTCCTCACCCGGGGTCGACCACCAGGTCGGCGCGGTGCCGGCTCGCCGCGACGACGGCGGCGTTCGCCTCGTCGCTGCCCAGGACCCAGGCGCGCGCCGCGGTCGGGGCCAGGCCGAAGGCCTCGTGCCTCGCGACGAGCCGGTCGTGCCGCCGGTCCTGCACCGGGTCCACGTACCAGGTCTCGTCCAGCAGCGCCTCCAGCGCGGCCCACGGCCCCTCACGCAGGAGGAGGTAGTTGCCTTCGGTGACGACCAGCGGGACGTCCCGCGGCACGGGCAGCGCCGAGCCGACGGACTCGTCGAGGTCGCGGCGGAACTCCGGGGCGTGCACCACGTCCTCCGCCCCGCCCCGCAGCCGTCGCAGGAGCGCGACGAACCCGCACGCGTCGAACGTGTCCGGGGCACCCTTGCGGTCCCGACGGCCGAGGGCGTCCAGGACGCGGTTGGCGTAGTGGAAGCCGTCCATGGGGACGACGACGGCCAGCTCCGGGCCGAGGTCGCCCACGAGGCGGTCGGCCAGCGTCGACTTGCCCGCACCAGGCGGACCGACCAGGCCCAGGACGCGCCGGGGTCCGGTGGTGAGGGCGCGGGCCCGGTCGAGCAACGCGTCGTAGGGCGGTGAGGTCACGGGCAGCCCGGGGGCTCGCACTCAGAACACCGACCCGGGTTCGGCGGCGGGACCGGCACCGGCCGCGTCGGCCTGCCCGGGGTCCACGACGGCCCCGGCCCACCGCTCGCAGGTCCAGCCGTCCTCGGGGGACCCGACGAGCTCGACGACGCCGGTGTTCTCCAGGCCGGTGGTGATGACGAAGTCCGCGGAGACGTTGAGCACGCGCGACCCGGCCCAGGTGCGGATGGCGGCGCCGTGGCTGACGAGGACGAGCGTGTCGACGCCGGCGGCGCGGGCCGCGGCCAGGGCGTCGGCGACGGCCGCGTCGTAGCGGGCGAAGAAGGCGTGCCCGTCCTCCGCGCCCGGTTCGGCGGCGGACAGGTCCCCGTGCAGCCAGGCCGCGACGACGTCGAGGTAGCGCCGGACGGAGGCCTCGTCCCCGCGCATCTCCAGGTCCCCGGCCTCGATCTCGCGCAGCCCGTCGGCGACGGCGACCTCGAGGCCGAGGTGGGCGGCCAGGGGCGCCGCCGTCTGCTGGGTGCGCACGAGGGTGGAGGCGGTCAGCGCCCCGATGCCGAGGGCGCCCAGGGCGGGTACGAGCGCGGCGGCCTGCTCGCGTCCGAGGTCGCTGAGGTCGGCGCCGGGGACGGCGGTGTCGAGCAGGTGCTCGACGTTGGAGCGGGTCTGGCCGTGACGGACGAGGAGGAGTCGCACGCCGCCACGATCCCAGACCGCTTCCCACGACGGCTCAGGGCACGACGGCTCAGAGCACGACGTCCAGGCGGCCCTGCGTCGAGCCGTTGAGCATCGTCATGAGCCGCAGCTGCACCTCGACGGGCACGGGTTCCTTCGCGGTGAAGGTGAGCCGGCCGATCATGCGGCGCAGGTCCTCGGCCGTCAGGTCGCGCTGGTCCGACACCATGCCGCTGGCGCGTTCGCGGTTGATCTCGCGGGCCAGGGAGGCCACGGGCGCGGAGCCGACGTCCTGGGAGGGGTCCCCGGCGCCGTAGAGGTGGCCGAGCAGTGCCCGGTCGGACTGCGTGAGCTCGTCGAGGGGGTCCTCGTCGATCCACTCGGGCGTGATGCGGCGGACCGGGGTCACCGCGTCCGTGCCGCTCATGCCGTCCAGCCGGGAGGCGGTGCGGACCGCCGGGGCCGAGGTCACCGTTCCGAGTCGCATCGTCATCTCCTGTCCTGTCTCCGTGGAGTTGCCCAGAGTGTTCCCTGTGTGACTCCCAGTGTCCGGCAGGAGCGACCATGATCTGAGGACAAGTCACCCGGACGGCCCAACGGCCGTCCGGGTGAGCTGCGTCCTCGCAGGTCAGGGGCCTGCAGCCCCCGTCCTCAGCCCCGTCCTCAGCCCACGGGCTCGAGCACGAAGACGGGGATCTCCCGGTCGGTCTTGCGCTGGTAGTCGGCGTAGTCCGGGTAGGCGGCGACGGCGCGCTCCCACCACTGCGCCTTCTCCTCACCCGTGACCTCACGGGCCGTGTAGTCCTTCTTCACGGGCCCGTCCTGCAGCTCGACCAACGGGTGGGCCTTCACGTTGTGGTACCAGACGGGGTTCCTGGGGGCGCCGCCGAGCGAGGCCACGGCCGCGTAGGCGCCGTCGTGCTCGACGCGCATGAGGGGCTGCTTGCGCAGCTTCCCGGACTTCGCACCGAGGGTCGTGAGGACGACGACGGGCATGCCACGCATGTCGGTCCCCTCCGTCCCCCCGCTCCCCTCGTACTGCTCCACCTGTTCGCGGACCCACGCCTCGGGGCTGGGCTCGTACTCTCCGGTCAAGGGCATGGCCCGCAGGCTAGTTCGCCGTCCCGAGCTCCGCCGCGCGGGTGATCCCCAGCTCGTCGACGGCCGCCTCGAACACCGTCGCGAGGTCGAGGGAGAACTGCGGCGTCACGAGCGGGCTGCTCGTCAGCCCGCCGACCAGGCACTCGTGGACGTGCTCGAGCATGAACCGGTGGCCGTGGGCGACGACGTGGTCGTGCTCGGTGACGTGCTCGGTCCCGTCCGGGCCGGTGCGGTGGACGGTGAACCGGGGCGCCGCCGGCAACGGCGAGCCGACCTCGATCCAGCCCTCGCTCGCCTCGATCCAGGCGCGGGACGGCGTGCGCGCCACCATCGTCGTCGAGACGGCCGCGGCCGCCCCGGAGTCCCAGCCGAGGGCCAGCGCGACCTGCCGGTCGACCCCCGACGGGGTGAGCGACCCCGCGACCCGCACGGTCGAGGGCGTCCCGAAGAGGGTGAGGGCCAGCCCCACCGGGTAGGGCCCGAGGTCGAAGAGCGACCCGCCACCGATGGCCGGGTCGTGGAACCGCGTCAGGGACGGCGGGGCGGGGAAGCCGAAGTCGGCGTGCAGGCCGTGCACGTCACCGACCTCGCCGCGCCCGATGAGGTCCAGGAGCGCCACGGTGCCCGGCAGGAAGCGCGTCCAGTAGGCCTCCATGAGGAAGACCCCGCGCTCGCGGGCGGTGTCGAGCAGGTCCCGGGTCGCGGCCAGGCTCACGGTCAGCGGCTTCTCGACGAGGACGGCCTTGCCCGCCAGCAGCGTGGCCTTCGCGGGGGCGTGGTGCTGCGGGTGGGTCGTCGCGACGTAGACGGCGTCGACCCCCGGGTCCGCCAGCATCTCCTCCACCGAGCCGTACGCGCCGACGTCGGTGCGCCCCTCGGGCACGAAGCGTCGCGCCCGCTCGGCGTCGCGCGATGCGACGGCGGCGAGCCGACCCGCCGGCGCGAGGTCCAGCGCCTGCGCCACGTCGCGGGCGATGCCACCCGTCCCGACGAACCCCCAGCCCACGGTCACTGCGGCACCTCCTCCTTGTGCGGCAGGGACTGCGAGGCCCCGGCCCGGCTCACGGTCACGGCGGCCACCCGGGCCGCCCACTGCGCGGCCTCGAGCAGGCCCAGCCCGTCGAGCAGGCCGTCGGCGAGCGCCGCCACGTAGCTGTCCCCCGCGGCCGTCGCGTCGACGAGGTCGGCCGGGGTCGCGGCGACCTCGGCGTGCCCGCCGGGGGTGACGACGAGGGAACCGCGTTCGCCGCGCGTGACGATCGTCGTGCCCGTGGGCCGCACCGCGCGCGCCTGCGCCACCAGCCCGTCGACGTCGGTCGCCACCTCCCCGCCCGCGAGCACGGCGAGCTCCCCCGCGTTGGGGACCAGCAAGTCGGCGCGGGTCAGCAGCTGCGGGGGCAGCGGGCGCGCGGGGGCGGGGTTGAGGACGAGCAGCCCGGTGCACAGCTCGGCGGCCGCGAGCAGCGCGGCGTCCGGGACCTCGCACTGCAGCAGGACGACGCGCGCCGAGCTCACCGCCTCGGCGGCCGCCCGCACGCGGGCGTCGTCGACGTGGTCGTTGGCGCCGGGGCTCAGGACGATGGTCGACTCCCCGGAGTGGACGAGGACCACGGCCACCCCGGTGGGGACGTCGAGCTCGGCGACGTGCTGGACGTCGACACCCTCCGCGGCCAGCGCCTCACGCAGCCCACGGCCCTCGGCGTCGTCCCCGACGGCCCCCACCATGGTCACGCTGCGCCCGAGCCGGGCGGCCGCGACGGCCTGGTTGGCGCCCTTGCCGCCCAGACCCCGCTCGGCGTCGGCACCGCGCACGGTCTGCCCCGCGGGCGGGAGCTCGGCCAGCCGGATGGCGAGGTCGGCGTTGACGCTGCCGACCACGGTGACGTCGCGCGTCTTCTCGGCGTGCGGGTTGCCGTGACTGTCGTACGTGATGCTCACGCCCCCACCTCCCCGTGGTCCCCCGCGTCGCCGCGCACGGGCAGGACCCAGATGGCGGCCACCGCGGGGTCACCGAGGTCGACGGTGCGTTCGGCGCCCAGCCGCACGACGGTGGTGCCGGCGAACTCCCGGCGCTGCAGGACCTCCAGCCGCAGGTCCAGCCCGATGCCGAGGTCGGCGAAGTAGCGCAGGACGTCGGGGTCGGCGTCGGAGATGCGCGCCACGACGCCGACGCCGCCCTCGGGGACGTCGGAGAGGTTGTGCGCCCCCGGCTGGGGCACGGTGCCGTCGGGGCGCGGGATGGGATCGCCGTGCGGGTCGCGCTCGGGGTGCCCGAGCCGTGCGTCGAGGCGGTCGAGCATCCGGTCGGAGACGACGTGCTCGAGCACCTCGGCCTCCTCGTGCACCTCGTCCCAGGAGTAGCCGAGGTCGGCGACGAGGAACGTCTCGAGCAGGCGGTGCCGGCGGACGACGGCGAGCGCGCGGGTGCGGCCGGCGTCGGTCAGCTCGACCCCGCCGTACCGCTCGTGGCGCAGCAGCCCCGCGTCGGTGAGCTTGCGGACGGCCTCGGAGGCCGTGGAGGCGGACACGCCCATGCTCTGCGCCAGCATCGACAGCGTGATCTTGGCGTCGGACCACTCCCCGGCGGCGTAGACGGTCTTGAGGCAGTCCTCCGCGGCCGGGGTGGCCGCCGGCGCGGAGGTCGACGAGGCGCGGGGCACGGCCACAGCTTGCCACCTCGGTCCGACACCGGTCCGGGGCGCACCGGAGCACCCGACCCTCCGGGGTTTCGGTGCACCGAACTCGGGGTTACAGTCGAACGGACAGGGGTGTTGGACGACCACGGGAGACGACGTGCAGCGCAGTGCTCGCACCACGGGCCGGGACACGGGCCGGGACGCGGTCGTCTCGGCGGGCGACGTCCTCGTGGGCCTGGCCCTCCTCGTCGTCGCGGGCTTCGCCGGAGCGGAGGCGCGCTGGAGCACCGCCGCCCTCGCCGTGGTCGTCGCCGTCGTGTGGTGGGCGGCCGCGTGGTGGCGGCTCGGCCGTGTCCGCGGGACCCGGCCCGCCGGTCGTGCCCGCACCGCGGGCTGACCCCCTCCCCCGTGGTGGTGCCACGATCGCCCGGTGACCGCGCCTGACCCGACTCGTGCCCAGACCGCCGACCTGGCCCCCGATCTGACCCCCGACCTGACCCCCGACCTGGGACCCGCCTGGCGCCGCGGTCGGCCGCCGCGGGCACTGCGACACCTCGACTCCGCCGCGGCGGGCCGCAGCAGCTGGGCCGTGCTCGACGCCGTGACGACGCACCTGCGCGCCGAGGCCACCCGGGGCGCCTACGTCGCGGCGCTGGAGGCGGCCCCGGTCCTGGACCGCGCCCGCGAGCACGTCCGGACCCTGCTCGGCTGGCAGCCCGGCGAGGGGGTCGTGGCCTTCGTCCACAGCGCCGAGGACGCGCTGCGGCAGGTCCTGCTGCGCTGGCCGGGCGACCTGCCCGTCGCGGTGGCCCACCCCCGCGGTGAGTACGGCCCGAACCTCGGCGTCCTGGCCGGGCTCGGCATCGGCACCCTCGTCCTGGACGTCCCGCACCGCTGGGACCCGGACGCGGTCGCCCGGGGTCTGGCCGGGGCGGGTGAGCGGCCGGACCTCGTGCACCTCACCTGGCTCGGGTCGCACGCGGGCACCGTCCAGCCGCTCGCGGACGTCGTGTCCGTCTGCCGTGCAGCGGGTCTGCCCGTCGTCGTCGACGCCGCGCAGGCCTTCGGGCACCTCGACACCACCCCGGCCCGGGAGGCCGACGTCGTCTACGGCACGTCCCGCAAGTGGCTCGCCGGGCCCCGGGGAGTCGGTTTCGTCGCCGTCCGCGGGCCGCTGGCCGACCGCTGCGGGCCGCTGGAGCAGGCCGAGGCGACCGTCGCGGGCCGCGTCGGGTTCGCGGCGGCCCTGGCCGAGCACGTCGACCTCGGGCCGGCGGCCGTCCACGCGGGCCTGGCGGCCGTGGGGTCGGCCGTCCGTCGCCGGCTGGCCGACGGCCTCGCGGGGTCGTGGGAGGTCCTCGAACCCCTCGACGAACCCAGCGCGACCGTGACGCTGCGCCCGCTGCAGGCCCTCGACGTGCCCGGTCTGCGCGCCGACCTCATCGCGACCGACGGGATCGTCACCACCGCCCTCGGCACCGAACGCGCCCCGCTGGAGATGACGGCGCCCGCGCTGCGCGTCAGCGGCCACCTCGACACCACGGCCGATGACGTCGACGCCCTGGTGACCGCCCTGCTGGGACGTTCCTGACCGTTCCCGGCGGGCGGGCGGTGGTCGACCCTGCCAAGGTTGACTAGAAGACGGTCCGGAAGTCGTACGCGGAGGAGGAAGTCCATGGTGGGAAAGGTTCTGCTGCTGGCGGCGGCGGGGGCCGGGTACGTGCTCGGGGCGCGCGCCGGCCGGGAGCGCTACGAGCAGATCAGCAGTTCGGTGAGCCGGCTGTGGGGCAACCCGAAGGTCCAGTCCCGCGTGGTCGACCTGGAGGACAAGGCGGGTGACCTGGCCCGTCAGGCCGGGTCCGTCGCGCAGGAGAAGGTCGGCGCGGCCGCGGGGTCGGTGGCCGGCTCGGTGAAGGACCGGTTCTCCGGCGGGTCGAACGGCGCCGGCAGCGGGTCGGCGCTCGGCGACCAGCACCACACCCGGATGCCCACCGACTGACGGGCACCGACTGACCAGCACAGCACCAGCGGGTGCGCACCGGCGACGTGGCACCGAGGGTGGGGACATGAGTTCTCCCACCGTCGGTGACCACGTCGTCTCGCGTCTGGGGGCGTGGGGCGCCCGCCGGTTCTACGGCTACCCCGGCGACGGCATCGGCGGTGTCGTCTCGGCCATCGGCCGGGCCGTGGCTGCCGGGGACGCCGAGTTCGTCCAGGTCCGGCACGAGGAGACCGCGGGTTTCGCCGCGACGGCCGACGTGAAGTACGGCGGTTCCCCGCTGGGGGTCGCCGTCGCCACCTCCGGCCCCGGCGCCGTGCACCTGCTCAACGGCCTCTACGACGCCAAGCTCGACCACGTCCCGGTCGTGGCCCTCGTGGGCCAGACCGCGACGAACGCGCTGGGGACGGGCTACTACCAGGAACTCGACCTCGTCCGGCTCTACAGCGACGTGGCCGGCGACTTCGTGTTCCAGGTGACCTCCCCCAGCCAGGTGCAGCACGTCGTCGACCGCGCCGCCCGCACGGCGCTGGAACGGCGGACCGTCACCGCGGTCGTCCTGCCCAGCGACGTCCAGGACCTCGACGCCGTCCTCGACGTCCCCGAGGGCCACGGGTTCAGCCACACCTCCGCCGTACGCGGTTCGCTGCCGGGAACCCCCCGGGCCGAGGCGCTCGCCCAGGCCGCGGAGGTGCTGCGGTCCGGGAAGAAGGTCGCGATCCTCGCCGGCGCGGGCGCCCTGGGCGCGACCCCGGAACTCACGGCCGTCGCGGACCGGCTCGGGGCCGGGGTCGCCAAGGCCCTGCTGGGCAAGGCCGTCCTCGACGACCGCCTCGACTGGGTGACGGGTGCCATCGGGCTCCTCGGCACCCGTCCCAGCTACGACCTCATGCGGCAGTGCGACGTGCTCCTCATGGTCGGCACGACGATGCCGTACTCGGAGTACTACCCCGCCCCGGGGCAGGCCCGCGCCGTCCAGATCGACGTCGACGGCACGCGGTGCGGGATGCGCTACCCCACCGAGGTGAACCTCGTCGGCGACGCCCGGGAGACCCTCGCCGCCCTGCTGCCGCTGCTGGAGGGCGCCGACCCCGACCCCTCCTGGCGCGAGGACATCGCGCGGTGGAACCACGCCTGGGACGCGTGGGGGGTCGAACGCGCGCGGGCCGAGGCGAAACCCTTGAACCCCGAACTCCTCGTCCGCGGGTTGTCCGACCGCCTCGCCGACGACCACCAGGTCGCCGTCGACTGCGGGACCGTCACGAGCTGGTTCGCCCGCGACCTCGACCTGCGGCCCGGCATGACGGCGTCGCTGTCCGGCACGTTGCTGTCGATGGGCGGAGGGCTGCCGTACGCCATCGCCGCCAAGCAGGCCCACCCCGACCGCCCGGTCCTCGCGCTGCTCGGCGACGGGGCGATGCAGATGAACGGGCTGTCCGAACTCGTCACCGTCGCCCAGCGCTGGCGGACGTGGGCTGACCCGCGGTTCGTCGTCGTGGTGATGAACAACCGGCAGTTGTCGTTCGTCGCCTGGGAGGCGCGGGCGATGCAGGGCGAGGTGCCGTTCGACGCGGCGATGGACGTCCCGGACGTCCCCTACGCCGGGTGGGCGGAACTGCTCGGCCTCGCGGGCCGTCGCGTCGAAGGGCCCGAGGGTCTCGACGACGTCCTCACCGCCGCGATGGCCGCCGACCGCCCCTTCGTCCTCGACGCGGTCGTCGACCCGAACGTGCCGATGATCCCGCCGCACGTGAGCCTCGAGCAGGTCCTCGGGACGGCCAAGGCGACGCTCGCGGCGGGGCTGAGCGGCGACGCCGCGGACCGTGAGTCGGCGCGCGAGATCGTCGTGGAGGGCGTGCGCGAGACCGTGGGGGCCGCGGCCCGCGCGGTGCGGGAGCGCGTGCGGCGGCCGGACTAGTCTCGGCGGGAGCCGGGGGCACCCGGCGCTCCCGACGCCCGGAGGTCCCCCTGTCCACCCCCCGCGTCCTCTTCGTGGCCGACTCGCTGCGCAGCAACGGCGCCGTGAGCATCACCGTGGACCTGGCCCGCCGGTGGGCGGACGCGGGGGCGCGGCTGCTGGTCCTCAGCAGCACGCCGGGTGAGCGCACGCCACCGGCCGGCACGGTCGTCGAGCGGCTGGCCCCCCGGACGGGTCGGTTGCGCGAGGGGGTCCTGCGGGGTCTGCCGCACCTGGTGGCCCGGGCCCGGGGAGCCGACATCGTGGTGACGGCGTCCGAGATCGGCCCCGGCGTGCTCGTCGGGTTCCTCGCCGCGCGGTTGGGTCGTCGGCCGTTCGTCGTGGCGGTGCACGCCGACCTCGACGAGGCCCTGCAGGAGTGGGTGCCACGGCGCCTGCACGGGCTGACCCGGTTCGTCCACCGGCACGCCGACGGGGCCCTGGCCGTGGCGGCGGCGTTGGTGGACCCGCTGGTGCGCAACGGGTTGCCGGCCGACCGCATCCGCGTCGTGCGCAACGGTGTCGACCTGGAGGCCATCCGCAACGCCGCGCGGTCCGGGGCCGGGCTGCTCACGGGTGACCCGGCCCCACGCACGGTCCCGGTCGTCGTGGCGACGGGCCGGCTCGCCCCGCAGAAGGGGTACGACCTGCTGCTGCGCGCCCACGCCCGCGTCGTGGCGGACCACCCGCACCGGGTCCTGGTCCTCAACGACGGCCCGGAACGGGCTGGGCTGCAGCAGCTCGCCGCGGAGCTCGGGGTCACCGGGTCGGTGGAGTTCGCCGGCGCCGACGTCCCGCTGCTGCCGACCGTGGCCGCCGCCGACCTGTTCGCCCTGCCGTCGCGGCACGAGGGACTGCCGCTGGCGCTGCTCGAGGCCCTCGCCCTCGGCGTCCCCGTCGTGGCGGCCGACTGCGCCGAGGGGGTCCGCGTCGCGCTCGACGGCGGCCGCGCCGGGCGGCTGGTCCCCGTCGAGGACGTCGACGCGCTCGCCGACGCCCTGCGCGCCCACCTGCAGGACCCCGGTCCGCTGCGGGAGCTGGCGGCGCGGGGTCTGGAGCACGTGCGCGCGTTCGACCGGGGCCCCATGGCGCAGGCGTGGGTGGACGCCCTCAACGCCTTCCGCTGAGGTCGGCCGGAGTCAGCCGGAATCAGCCGAAGAAGGACCGGACCCCGTCGACGACCCGGTCCAGCGTCTCCTTCTCCATGTACGGGTGCAGGGGCAGGGTGAGCACCTGCTCGGAGGCCTCCTCGGTGACGCTGAGGTCGCCCCGCCGGTTGCCCGCGTAGAACGAGTAGCCGTGGGGCCCGTAGTAGTGGACGCCCGTCGCGATCCCCCGCCGCGCGAGGTGGTCGACGAGTTCCTGGCGGCGCCCGCCGAGGACCCGCGTGACGTAGAGGTAGGGCGCGACCCCCTCCCAGTCGGTGGGGAAGGACAGCAGCCCGTCCAGCGGCCGCAGGGCGTCGTCGTAGTAGCGGCAGTAGTCCTGCCGATTGGCGACGATCTCGTCGAGCAGCGGCATCTGGGCCAGGCCGATGGCCGACGGCACGGACCCCAGGTGGCAGCGGTACCCCTGCCGGACGACGTCGAAGTCCCAGTTCCGCTGGTTGCGGTAGCGGGCGTCGGTGTCGGAGTCGATGCCGAGGTGGCGCAGTTCGCGCAGGACCTGGACGTCGGCCGGGTCGGGTGTGACGACGGCGCCGCCCTCGAGGGTCGTGATGGTCTTCACCGGGCCGAAGCTGAAGCACGTGATGTCCCCGAAGGACCCGACGGGGCGGCCACCGCTGCTGGAGCCGAAGGCGTGGGCGGCGTCCTCGATGATGCGCAGGCCGTGCCGGTCGGCGAGTTCGCGCAGCTCGTCGACGCGGGCGGGGATCCCGAGGTAGTCCACGACGAGGATCGCGCGGGTGCGGTCGGTGACGAGTTCGGCGACCCGGGCCGGGTCCAGCGTGAGCAGTTCGCGGTCCACGTCGGCGAACACGACGTCCGCGCCGGTGCGGCTGAAGGCCTGGTGCCCGGCGACGTAGGTGAACGACGGGGCGATGACCTCGTCGCCCGGGCCGAGGCCGATGAGGCGCGCGGCGATGTGCAGGGCCTCGGTGCAGGAGTTCGTCGAGACCACGCGGCGGTCGGTGAGACCGAGCCGTTCCTCGATCGCCTCCTCGAACTTCTTGCTCAGCGGGCCCATCCCCAGCCAGCCGGCCGCGAGCGCGTCCTGGGCGGCCTGCTGGACCTCGGGACCGAGGTAGGGCCGGTACACCGGCACCTTTTCCGTGGTCCCCCCGGTGTGCTGCGCGGTGTGCTGCGCGGTGTGCTGCGCGGTCTGCAGCGTGGTCGGCGCCGGTGCCATCGTCGTTCCCCCTCCACGACGGCCGAACGCGGCCGCCCCCGTCGTCCCGACCCCCCGGGACGCCTGGAAGCTAACACCTGGAACCCGTTCTCGGATCCCCCTTCCGGAGCACCGGAAGCGCTGCGCTGCAGTGCGTCACCCACAGGAACGCTGTGTCGACCGGAACCCGCCGTTCGGACTGTAAGTGAGGTGAGGCTAAGCTCTCTTCCATGCCCACGCGCCTCACCCGCCGTCACCTCCTGTCCGCCTCCGTGCTCGGCCTCGCGGGCACGTCCGGTCTCGCCGCGTGCGGCGCGGCCCAGGAGTCGGAGCTGGACGCGGGGGCCGAGGCGGGCACCGGGGCCGAGACGGCGGGGTTCCCGTTCCGGTACGAGCACGTCTTCGGCGAGACCGTCCTGGACGCGCCGGCCCGGCGGGTGGCCGTCCTCGGGGTCACCGACGCCGACCCGCTGCTCGCCCTCGGGGTGCAGCCCCTGACGAACACGGGGTTCAGCTTCTACCCCCGGCAGGGACTCGGTCCGTGGGCCGCCGACCTGCTCACCGGTGACCTGGTGAAGCTCTCCTCCGACTCCGAGGCGAGCGTCGAACAGGTCGCCGCCGTGCGGCCCGACCTCGTCCTGGCCCTCGTCTCGGGCATCGACGAGGCGCGCTACGAACAGCTCTCCGCCGTGGCCCCCGTCCTGGCCCGACCGGCGGGGTCCGTCCCCTACGCCGCCGACCGCACCGCCTCCACCCTCACCGTCGCGCGGGCCCTCGGCCGGGAGGAGGAGGGACGGAGACTGACCGACGCCGCCGACGCCGCGTTCACCGACGCCGTCGCCGCCCACCCCGAGTTCGGCGGCCGCACCGGTGTCGTCGCCCTGCCCTACGAGGGCAGGTACGGCGTGTTCTCGCCCCGGGACGCCCGCGGCGCCTTCCTGCGCGACCTCGGGTTCACCCTGCCGCCGGCGATCGCCGCGCTGGACACGGGTGCGAGCTTCTTCATCGACGTCTCCGCCGAACGGCTCGACCTCCTCGAGGCCGACGTCCTCGTCGTGCTCACCGACGACACGACGCGACCGGCGGTGCAGGCGGACCGGGTCCTCGCCGACCTGCCCGTCGTGCGCCGGGGCGGCCTCGTGCTGCCCGAGCTCGACGTGCGGGGCGCCATGACCTACAACAGCGTCCTGTCGGTGCCCTACGGCGTCTCGCGGCTCGTGCCGGAACTCGCGTCCGCGCTGTCCTGAGCCGCCGCACGGTCCCGGAGCACGACCGCCAACGTCCTGCGCGGCAACACGTACCAGCAGACGAGGACGAGGGCGGCCACCGCACCGCCGGCCACCCAGCCGGCGACGCGGCCGCCCACGACGTCGACGACGAGGGACACACCGCCGGACACGACGAGCCCGACGGTGGCCAGTCCGGCCTTGGCGAACGCCGACCCGGCCCGCACCAGCTGCGCCTTGGACCGCTGCTGGAACAACGCCCGGTGGTAGCCGACCGGGGCGATGAACAGCACGACGGCCGTCACCGCCAGCAGCAGGACCACGAGGTAGACCGACTCCTGGTAGCGGTCGAGGTCCTCGAACCGGGACTGGAACGGCAGCGTCAGGAGGAAACCCGTCAGCAGCTGCACCCCGGTCTGCACGACGCGGAGTTCCTGCAGGAGTTCCACCCAGTTCCGGTCCAGCCGCTCCGTGGGCGTCTCCCGCCGCAACCCGCGGTAGGGGTCCTCCGGGTCCTGCGCCCCCGTCGTCACGTCACGCCCCGCCCGCGACGGCGAGCAACCGGACGACCGTGCGCAGGTTGCGCGTCGTGAGGTGGGGCTTCCACCGCGCGGCCGCGGCGCGCCGGGCGAACGGGGTGTCCGTGCTGGACCCCTTGGGGCAGCGCCAGTACAGGACGTCACCCGCCAGGGCCACCTCCTCCCCCTCCTCGTCGTCGTCCGGGGTGTGCTCGCCGGCCAGGGCCGCGAGCCGGTCGGGGTCGGAGGTGAACACGACGTAGGGGTGGAACCGCTCGTCGTCACGGACGAAGGGGTAGGCCGCCGCGACCTGGGCGAGGCGCTGCAGCGTGAGGACGACGACCCACGCGTCGTACCCGAAGGTCGCGCGCAACGCGGCCTCGGCGCGGACCTGGACGTCCCGGGCCGAACCGTCCTGCGCCTCCAGGACGACGTTGCCGCTGGCCAGCACCGAACGCACCCCCGTGAACCCGGCCTCCTGCAGGCAGGCCGACAGGGGTGCCGACCGGACGGTGACCCCGCCCACGTTCACCCCGCGCAGGAGGACGACCCACTTCACGCCCCCACCTTGTCGCGGCGTTCCAGCTCCAGCAACCGGCCCTTCGCCTCGGCCCCGCCGGCGTACTGACCGGTGCTGCCGTCGGACCGCACCACGCGGTGGCAGGGCAGCACCAACGGCACCGGGTTGCGGGCGCACGCCGTGCCGACCGCGCGGACCGCCCGGGGGCTGCCGACCGCCGCCGCCAGCTCGGCGTAGCTGATGCGCAGCCCGAAACCGATGTGCGGCAGGGCGTCCAGCACCGAGCGGCGGAGCCCGCCCGGGGCCAGGCTGAGGTCGACGGGCACGTCGAACACGTGCCGCCGGCCCGCGAAGTACTCCTCCAGCTCCCGGGCCAGCGGGTCGAGCCGGGCCGGAGCCCGCAGGACCCGCGGGCTGATGCGCTGCGCGAGTTCCTCCACGGCCGCGTCGTGCCCCTGCTGCTCGAAGGCCACCCGGACCACCCCGGCCGTCGTCGCGGCGACGAGCAGCGACCCCAGCGGTGAGTCGACCGTGCGGTAGGCCACGTCGAGCACCCCCGCCTCGGCCGCCCGCTGCGCCAACCGCTCCCGCAGCCGCGTCGTGAGGTGCGCCTCCACCAGGCTCATCAGAACTCCTCCTCCGTCCAGGTGCGCCGCAACGCGGCGATGCCGTCGGCCGCGGCGCGACGCGCGGCGGCGGGCGTACCGCCCACGAGGGCGGCGACCTCGTCGTAGGGCAGCCCGCCCACGTGGTGGTAGGCCACGCACTGGCGCTGCTTGGGGGGCAGGGCCGCCACGGCGCGCCACACCTGGTCCCGTTGCTGCGACCGGCCGTCGCCGGGGTGCTCCCCCGACGTGGCCGGTTCCGGCGGGTCCGCGACGGGCACCGCCCCGCGCGCCCGGGCCCGCAGCACGTCGACGGCCTTGCGGTGCGCGATGGTCACGAGCCATCCCCGCACGTCGCTGCCGGGCCGCAACCGCGGGTAGGCCGTCAACGCGGCCAGGAACGTCTCCGACCAGGCGTCCTCGGCCGCGTGCTCGCCCAGGAGGGCGCGGCACACCCGCAGCACGGTCTCCCCGTGCTGCTCGACGACCCGCTCGAAGGGTTCCACCGCTGCTCCCACACCCCACCAACGCACCGCGCACCCCGGATGTGAGGTCGGCCCTGCGACCGGCGTCCCGCAAGGGCGTGGACAGCCTGGCACGTGGCGGGCCAGGCTCGGCCCATGAGCTCCGTCCGCTTCGGCACCGTCGCCCTCGACACCCCCGACCCCCGCGGCCTGGCCGCCTTCTACGGGACCCTCCTGGGCTGGGAGGTCGAGGACTCCTCCGACGACGAGTGGGTCACGATCAGCGGGGGCGGGGTGCGGCTGTCCTTCCAGCTGGCGCCCGACCACGTGCCCCCGACGTGGCCCACCGGTGCCGTCCCGCAGCAGGCCCACGTCGACCTGCACGTCGCCGACTACGCGAGCACCGAACCGCAGGTCCTGGCCCTCGGCGGCCGCCTCCTCGAGGACGACGCCGAGCACCCGTCCTGGCGGGTCTACGCCGACCCGTCGGGGCACCCGTTCTGCCTGTGCCTGGAGGGCTGAACCCGGCCCGGGCCCGTCCCGTCCGCGGGTTCGTCCCCCGGCCCGGGACGGTGCTGGACCCGCAGGCCTGGCCCGACCGCGTCCCCGCGGTCCGCCGGCTGCTGACGACCGGGCTCGACCTGCCGGCCGGCGTGACCTTCCTCGTCGGCGCCAACGGAGCCGGCAAGTCCACGCTGGTCGAGGCGATGGCCGGAGCGTTGGGGGCGCACGTCGAAGGGGGCACCGGCGACCACCACGCCGGCCCGGACCGCGGCCGCCGGACCGACCGCTCCACGCTGGCGGACCGGCTGCAGGTCGTGCGGGGGCCGGGCGGGCGACGCGAGACGTTCTTCCTGCGCGCCGAGACGATGCACCGGTTCTACGACTACCTCGAGGAGTCCGACCGCGAGGCGGTGAACAAGGTCGGGTACCAGTACCACTACCGCAGCCACGGGGAGGGGTTCCTCGACCTCCTCACCGGCCAGTACGTCGCCCGCGCCGCCGTCGTCCTCCTCGACGAACCGGAGTCCGCCCTCTCGTTCGAGAACTGCCTCGTCGCCGCGCGGGCCCTCGCCGACCTGGCCGCACGGGGCAAGCAGGTCGTCTGCGCCACCCACTCCCCGGTGCTGACGGCCCTGCCCGGCGCCCGGATCCTCGAGGTCGACGAGCGGGGTCTGACCCCGACCACGTGGGAGGACCTCCGGCTCGTGCACGACTGGCGGTTCTTCCTCGATGCCCCCGAGCGCTACCTCGGGGACGTGCCGTGACCACCCCTGGAGGAACTCCCGTCGTCACCCCCGTCGTCCGCGCCCGGGCCCTGCGCGCCGCGGACGGGCCGGCGTGGCTGGACGACCTCCCCCGCCGCACCGGGGAACTCACCCGGCGCTGGGCCCTCGCCCTCGGGGCGCCCCTGGCGGGCGGGACGGCCGCCGTCGTCCACGAGGTCGTCCGGGCCGACGGCACACCGGCGGTGCTCAAGCTGCCCGTCCCGGACCCGGGGAACGCGCTGACGACCCGGACCCTGCTCACCGCTGCCCGGACCGAGGACGGGGGCGGGTTCGTCCGGGTCCTGGCCCACGACGGGGACGACCTGCTGCTGGAACGCCTCGGCCCGTCGCTGGCCGCGTCGGGGCGGACGGCCGACGAGCAGCTCGCCGTGCTCACGGCGCTCCTGCCGCGGGTGTGGCGGCTGCCGCCGCACGGTCCGCCCGTCGACGAGGCCGCGGGGCTCACGCGCTTCGTGCTGGACCTGCTCGACGGCGCTCCCGACGACGTCACCGGCGCGGCGCTCGAGTGCGCGGACCGGCGCTCGCGCGCGTTCGTCCCGGAGCGGGCGCGCCTCCTGCACGGCGACGCGGCTGCGCCGCACGCGTTGCTCGCACCGCAGCGCCCCGAGGGCGCGGCCTTCGTCGATCCCGACGGGTTCACCGGCGACCCCGCCTACGACGTGGGGGTCGCGCTGCGCGACTGGTCCGCCGAACTGCTGGCCCACCCCCGCCCCGCCGAGCTGCTGCGCGGCTGGTGCGCCAGCGCGGCGGCCCGGACCGGCACCGACCCGCAGGCCGTGTGGGAGTTCGCGTTCCTCGAACGCGTCAGCACCGGCACGTACGCCCGGGCGCTCGGGGCCGACGACCTCGCCGGTCCGCTGCTGGAGTCGGCGCGGCGGCTGCTGCCGGACCTGTGACCCGAACCCGTGACCCCGGACGAACGGAAGGCCCCCACGCGGGGGCGTGGGGGCCTTCGGTCCTACCGGCCGGTCAGACGGTGAGGTCGACCGGTTCGCCGATCGCCTCGGGACGTTCGCACGTCGTGGTGAGCGTCACCGACGTGTGCCCGTCGGCGGCGGCCTGCACCGACTCCATGATCTCGAGGACGTGCAGGGCGACCTCGTCGTTGGCGCGGTGCGGACGGCCTGCCTCCACGGCCAGCGCCAGGTCGGCCAGGCCGTAGCCGCGGCCGGAGTCGACGTACCCGGCGGTGGCGCCGGCGTCGACCCAGTTCACCGCGGGGTCCACGTCCGGGCCAGGGGCGGGAGCGGTCGCCGCGGCGAACAGTTCCACGGAACCCTCGAACATGTTCGGGTCCGGGACCGAGATCGAACCGCCGGTGCCGTGCACCTCGATGCGCGGCAGCCGCGCGGCCCACGTGTCGAAGCTCATGACGAGCGTCGACAGCGCACCGGAGGCGTGCTCGAGGATGCCCGTGATGTGGGTGTCGATCGTGACGTCGAACGACTCCCCCGCCCGCGGACCGGAACCGATGGTGCGCTGCTGCGAGGGACGCGCCGACGCGCCGACGACGCGGACGACCGGGCCGAGCAGGTGCACCAGCGAGGTGAGGTAGTACGGCCCCATGTCGAGCAGGGGGCCACCGCCGGGCTGGTAGTAGAAGTCCGGCTGCGGGTGCCAGCGCTCGTGGCCGGGGGTGGTCATGAACGCGGTGGCCGAGTGCGGCGTGCCGATCCTTCCGGCGTCCACGAGGGCGCGCGCGGTCTGGATGCCCGTGCCGAGCACGGTGTCCGGGGCGCACCCGACGCGCACTCCGGCCGCCGCGGCGGCCTTGACGACCTCACGGCCCTCGGCGACGGTCATCGCCAGCGGCTTCTCGCCGTAGACGTGCTTGTCGGCCGCGATGGCCTGCAGCGCGACCTCGGCGTGCGTGCGCGGCAGCGTCAGGTTGAGCACCACGTCGACGTCCGGGGACGCGAGCAGTCCCTCCAGGGACAGCACCTGCGCGCCGTGCTCGTCGGCCAGCGCCTGCGCCCGCTCGGGCACGAAGTCGCTCACCGCGGTGATCTGCAGCTGCGGCAGGCGCTTCAGCGACGCCGAGTACTGCGCGGAGATGACACCGGCGCCGACGACGCCGACCTTCAGCGGGCTGCCCACAAGAGGCCCCTCTCGATGATCGTCTTGACGTTCTCGTCCTTCAAGGTGGCCGGGTCGTGACCCGGCGTCGCGACGAAGATCCTGCCCTTGCCCCACTGGCGCGTCCAGACCGCCGGGGAGGTCACCGGGCGGGTCCACGGGTCCCACTGCCGGACGGCCTGCGTCGTCGTGGCCAGCACGTCGACGTAGTCGTCGGACAGCACCCAGTACTGCTCGGTGACGAGGTCGAAGTCCTCGATCCCGGAGGTGATGGGGTGCGAGGCCGCCGCCGGCAGCATGTTCACGCGGTAGGGCATGTAGTTGTCCTGCGGACCGCCCTCGCGCTCGTCGGGGTGCTTGCCCGGGTGGCACCCGAACTGACCCCCGACGAGGGTGAGGTAGTCCGAGTTCGCGCGGTAGGAGTCGGCGATGCCGCCGTGCCAGCCGGCGAACCCGGTGCCGTTCTCGACGGCCGTGCGCAGGCCCTCGAACTCGGCCTGCTCGATGGTGTTCATGGTGTTGCACTGGACGATGAGGTCGACCGTCGCCAGGTACTCGGCGTCGGTGTACACCGTCGGCGTGGCCTTCGAGCTGGGCCCGAAGTCGGTGCCGAGGTCCTCGACGCGGACGGTGAAGCCGTTCGCCTCCAGGTGCGGGATGAAGAGTTCGGTGGCCTCGACGGGCGAGTGCCCGTCCCAGCCGCCGCGGACGACGAGGGCCTGACGCGTCACAGGTGGAACCTTCCGGTCACTTGGAGAAGCCGGCGGTGAGGCCGGAGAGCAGCTGACGACGACCGACCACGTACAGGGCGAGGATCGGCAGCGTGGTGAGGACGACCGAGGCGAGCACGGCCGGGATGTTGACCGAGTACTGGCCCTGGAAGCTCCACAGCGCGAGCGGGAGGACGCGCAGGTCGGCGCGGTCGGTGAGGATCAGCGGGAGCAGGAACCCGTTCCAGATCTGCAGCCCCTGGTAGATCGTCACCGTCACCAGCGCGGGCCGGGTCAGCGGGAACGCCAGGCGCCACATGGTGCCCCACTCGCTCGACCCGTCCATGCGCATGGCCTCGAACAGCTCGTTCGGGACGTCGCGGACGAAGTTCGAGAGGATGAGGACGGTCAGCGGGATGGCGAAGGCGATCGAGGGCAGGATCAGCGCGCCGAGCGAGTTGTACATCCCGGTCTTGATGATGATCAGGTAGATCGGGATGATCGTCGCCTGCAGCGGGATCGCGAGCCCCATGAGGAACAGGGCGTTGACCGCCTTGAGCCAGCGACCGGCGCCCCGCACGATCGCGAAGGCCGCCATGAACGAGATGAGGACCGCCGGGACGGTGGCACCCACCGTCACGATGACGGAGTTCGCGAAGTAGCGCAGGAAGTCGTTCTGGAGGACGAGCTCGTAGTTGTCCAGCGTCGGCGCGGACGCCGGGAGCAGCGGGTTCGAGCTGAAGTAGGTGGCCGACGTCTTGAAGCTCGTGATGACGATCCAGTAGATCGGCACCAGGACGATGAGCAGCCAGAGCCAGCCGAAGCTGCCCCCGAGCCAGTTCTTGCGCTCGGTGGCCTTGCGGCGCGAGCCGGAGGGACCGGACGTGGTGCGGGCCGCGGGACCCGCGGTGGCTTGCGTGGCCATCGGTCAGGCACCTTCCAGCTGGGAGTTGCGTTCCTTGCCGCCGAGGCGCTGCAGGAGCTGGGCCAGGACGAGGCCGACCACGACGAGGATCACGGCGATGGCCGAGGCGAGACCCATCTGGTTGGCCCGGAACCCGGTCAGGTACATGTCCAGCGCCAGGACGCGGGTCGCGTCGTTCGGGCCGCCCTGGGTGAGGACGAAGATCAGGTCGAACGTGGTGAGCGACCCCACGACCATCAGCGTCGAGGACGTGATCATCGTGTTCTTGAGCTGGGGCAGGGTGATGGAGAAGAACTGCCGCACCCGGCCGGCCCCGTCGATCTGGGCGGCCTCGTACATCGAGACCGGGATCTGACGGATCGCACCTTGGTAGATGAGGGAGTGGAACGGGATCCACTGCCAGGCGATGATGAAGATCACGACGCCCATGGCCAGCGTGCCGTTGCCCAGCCAGTCCTGCGTGAGGATGCCGAGCTTCAGCCCCGGCCCGAGACCGAAGTTCGGGTCGAGCAGCGCCTTGTAGGCGATGGACACGGCCGCGGCCGAGAGCAGCAGCGGCAGGAAGAACAGGACCGCCAGGAACGCGCGGTACTTCTGGCTGCCCGAGATGAAGACTCCGAGCAGGATCGACAGCGGGGTCTGCGCCAGCCACGACAGGACGATGACGAGGAACGTCACCCAGAGGGCGTGCGGGAGACCGGGGTCCGTGAGCACGGCCGTCCAGCTCGTGAGCCCGGTGAAGGAGATCGCCCCGATGCCGTCCCAGGAGGTGAAGCTCAGGACGAACACCCCGATGAGGGGGATCACGGCGAACGCGACGAAGATCAGGAGAGCCGGCAGCACCAGCCACCCCAGACGACCCGTCGAGGTGTGGGCCGTGGGAGTGCTCTTCACCGGCGCACGGCGGGGGGCCGTGCTCACGGACGCGCTCACGAGCCGATCGCCGCGTTCATGTTGGTGGCGAACTGCTGCGGGGTGATGGCCAGACCGAAGAGCTTCTCGATGTTGTCGAGCAGCGTCTCGGCCTCGGTGGGCGACAGCGCCTGGTCCCAGGACTGCTGGAAGTTCTTGGCCTCGGTGGCCGCGTCGTAGACGAACTTCAGGAAGTCCGCGTCGTCGGGGGCGGCCGAGGCGAACTGCGCGTCCGAGCCCTTGACGATGGGGACGCCACCGGAGGCGATCCACTGCTTGGCCTCGGCGTCGGTGTTGATGCCGCTCTTGAAGAAGGCCAGCGCGATGTCCTTGGCCTCCTTCGACGCCTTGGAGGAGATCGAGAGGTACTGGGCCGGGTTGCCGAAGTTGTTGGACGGGTCACCCGTCCCACCCTCGACGGGCGGGAAGTTCATGTAGCCCAGGTGGCCGCCGGAGACGAAGTCGCCGCCGTCGGTCTTCATGGAGCCGTAGGTCCACGAACCGTGCAGCATCATGGCGGCCTTGCCCGTGTAGAGCAGGGCCTGGTCGGCGTTGGAGTCGGCCGTGATCGACGCGAACCCCTTGACGAAGCCGTTGGCCTTGACGAGGTCCTGGATCTTCGTGAGGGCCTCGATGGCGGCCGGGTTGGACCACGAGTCCTTGGTGCCGTTGTAGATCGCCTCGAAGACCTGCGGACCGCCGACGCGGTCGAACATGAGCTCGAGCCACATCATGTTCGTCCAGCGCGACTGCCCGCCCAGGGAGATCGGGGCGATGCCGGCGGCGTTGAACTTCGACACCAGCTCCAGCATGTCGTTCCAGCTGGTGGGCGGCTGGACGCCGACCTGGTCGAAGACCTTCTTGTTGTAGTAGAGGATGATCGGCTGCACCGTCTCGCACGGGATCGCGTAGATCTTGTCCTCGACCGTCGCCGCCGCGTAGGCGGTGTCGAAGAGCCGGCTCTTGACGTCGGGGTTCGACTGGAAGAACGAGGTCAGGTCGTCGACCACGCCCTGCTTGGCGTAGTCGCGCAGGGTGCCACCGCCCCACCCGAAGATGATGGTCGGGGCCTGCCCGGCCCCGATGGCCGTCTTGATCTTGGCCTTGTAGGCGTCGTTCTGGAACGAGCTCGTGGTGATCTTCTGGTCGGAGTGCGCCTTGTTCCACGCCTCGACCGTGCTCTGGCGGATGCCTTCGCCCGGCTGACCGCTGAGGATCCAGTCGGTGGCGCCCCCACCCGAGCCCGAGCCGGCGGGACCGGAGTCGCCGCAGGAGGCCAGGACGGTGGCGACGAGCGGGGTCACCCCGGCCAGGGCGAGGAAGGACCGACGCGATGCGCGGTTGTGATCCACAGTGATCTCCGTTGTGCCGAGCCGCAGCCCTGCGGCTGTTCCACCCCACGGCCCCGGGCGGGGCCGTGTCGAACGCTGTCGAAAAGCTTTCGACCGCGCTGTCTGGCAGTGACGATAAGAGGGTCCCGGTCCCGCGGTCAAGCGGTTGTCACCACTCACGCCCTCTCGATGTGCAAGTCGTTGCCGCGCAACGGTCTCCATGTCTCGAACGCATATCGAAAATTTTCGAGAAAGGCTGGCGTCCAGCACCGGTCGCGCCGTAGAGTCGTGCCACTTCGAGTCGAGGAGGACCCGTGCTGGACCGTCCGCACACCCCCACCCGGTCCAGGGACAAGACCACCCTGGCCACCATCGCCGCGAGCGCCGGCGTCTCCGTGGCGACCGTCTCCAAGGTCGTCAACGGCCGGGAGGACGTGTCCGCGCAGACCCGCGCCCTCGTGGAGGAGCTCCTCGTCCAGCACGCGTACGCCTCGCCGGCCACGCGACGGGTCGTCACCGGCAGCAGCACCGTCGAGTTCCTCATCGACGGCGACTTCTCCTCCTACGCCACGGCCGTCGTCGACGGGGTGGTGGAGGCCGCGAGCGCCGCCGACGCCTCGGTCGTCGTCGGGCTCCTGCGCGACGAGCGGGGCGGCCGCTACCCCGCTCCGCCGCGCTCCTGGGCCCGCGCCCTGGCCGCCAAGGGGCGCACCGGCGTCATCGTCGTCACGGGCGAGCTGACGGGGGCGCACGTCGACGCCCTCGCCGCCGTCGACGTCCCCCTCGTCGTCATCGACCCGCTGAACCTGCCCCGCCGTGAGGTCGCGAGCGTCGGCTCGACGAACTTCACCGGCGGCCTGACCGCGACGAACCACCTGCTGGCCCAGGGCCACCGGAGCATCGCGTGGGTCGGCGGCCCCCCCGGGTCGCAGTGCAACCAGGCCCGCCTGCACGGGTACCGCGCGGCCATGGAGGGGGCCGGGCTCGCCCCCGTCGCCGAGCACGTCCTGAACTCCGACTTCCAGTACGAGGCGGGACGCCGGCTCGGGGCCCAGCTGCTCGCCGGTCCGGACCGGCCCACGGCCGTCGTCGGCGGTTGCGACTCCATCGCGCTCGGCGTCATGGAGGCCGCCCGCGCCCTCGGCCTGCGCGTGCCCGACGACCTGTCGGTGACCGGTTTCGACGACACCGAGCTCGCGGCCATGGCCGCTCCCCCGCTGACGACGATCCGCCAGCCGCTGCGGGAGATGGGCCGGGTCGCGCTGCGCACGGTCCTGCGGATGGCGAGCGGGGACCTGCTGGACTCCCACCACGTCGAACTCGCCACCGAACTCGTCGTCCGGGGGTCGACGGCGCCACGCTGACGGGCCACCGCCGACAGTGAACCGCTGACGGTGAACCGCCGACCGGTGAGTTCGCGGGCCCGGCCGGGTCACGAGGGGCAGTAGGTTCCTCGGAACGTCACGACCCCGCCACCGGAGGGCTCCCCATGCGCCAGCTCGTCGTCACCGCCTTCGTCTCCCTCGACGGGGTCGTCGAGGCCCCGGGGGGCGAACCCGGCCACCGCAGTTCCGGCTGGACGTTCAAGGACGTCGAGTTCGTCCCGGAGGCCTACGAGATCAAGGGCCGCGAGCAGGAGGAGACGACGGCCCTCCTCCTGGGCCGCACCACCTACGAGGCGTTCGCCCCCGTCTGGCCGACCATGGACGACTTCGCCGGCTACAACGCCATGCCGCGCTACGTCGTCTCCACGACGCTCGCGCACGACGACGAGCGGTGGCCCGCGACGGTGCTGCGCTCGCTCGACGACGTCGCGGCGCTGAAGGAGACCGAGGGCGGCCCGATCGCGGTGCACGGCAGCGCGACCCTGGCCCGCTCCCTCGAGGACGCCGGACTCGTCGACCGGTACCACCTGCTCGTCTTCCCGCTGCTGCTCGGCGCCGGGAAGCGGCTGTGGAGCGAGACGGACAAGGACAAGCGGCCGCTGCGCGTGGTGGAGTCGCAGACCTACGCCAACGGCATCGTGAAGCTCGTCTACGACGCCGTGCGCTGAGCCTGCGCGAGGACGCGCAGGAACTCCTCGGCGGCCGCCCGGTCCGCGCTCGTCGCGAACTGCACCGGGCGGCCAGACAGGACCAGCTGCAGGACGATCCCGCCGAACCGCCGCTCCCGGACGTCGCCCGCGCCCACCTCGCCGAGCGGGACCGCGGCGATCGAGGCCCCGCCGACGAGCTGGGGACGGGACAGCCACAGCTGGACCGTCCCGACACCGAGGGCGCCTTCGCCGCCGACGAGCCCGGCCCGCAGCGGCAGCGCGACGAGGAGGTCCTCCCCCGCCGCCACGACGTGGCCGAGGAGCTGGGCCTGCGCGGCGGGGCTCACGGGCCGACCTCCGCACCCAGCACGACGCGGGCCAGCTCCCGCCGCAACCCGGGGCGCACGAGGACGTCGACGGCGTCGACCCAGTGCCCGACGGCACCGACCCCGAGCGGTCCCCACCCGCCACCGGCCGGGGCGAGGGCTGCCGGCAGCGTCTCGACCACCCCGCGGAACGGCCGGTCGTGGAACGGGGCCGTCGCGGGGCCCGGGGCGGGCAACCCCACCTGCGCCTGCCGCTGCAGCAGACCGTCGAGGGCCGCGCACAGCCCGGCCTCGCGCCCGCGCCAGTCCCCGGCCGCCAGGGCCCGGTCGAGGTGGGGGGCGACCCGGCCGCTCGGGCTGCCCGCGAAGACCGTCCCCACCCACTTGGCGTAGGGCGCCCAGACCCGGTCCAGCAGGAGCCCGAGCTGCACGGCGACCCCGGCGAGGCGGGCGGTGAGCAGGCGCGAGCCCAGGTCGTCACCGCGCGCCCCGGTGCGGCCGACGAACGGCAGTTCCTGCTCAAGCTGCTGCCAGGCACTCGCCACGAGGTGGCACCAGACGTCGTCGGGGTACCAGGCGAACCGGTCCCGCAGCGCCGCCCACCGGCCCTCGTCGTCGCAGAACACGGGTCCGGCGAGGAGTTCGAGGACGGCCTGCCCCGTGAAGGAGAACCAGTCGGCGGTCGTCGGTTCCTGCGCCGCCCCGACCCCCAGCCGGGCCCGCACGAAGCCGTCGGGCGTGTCGACCTCGACGCGGTGCCGCTGCGCCGGGTCCCAGGTCGTCGGGAAGCGCACGGGGTGTCCGGCCCAGGCCGGCGGCAGCTCGCGGTCCAGGAGGTCCCCGACGGGCCCGACCGCGTCCTGCGGGACGAGCACGGTCAGCCGCAGGCCCCAGTCGTGGTCGCGCGAGACCTCGTCGTCGAACCCCAGGACGTCCGATCCCGCGCCGAACCGTCCCGCGACGAGGGGGACGCCGGGCAGCTCGCGCCGCAGCAACGGCGCGACGACCTCGTCGTGGAACCCGCGGGCCAGGCCCGCACCCGTCTCAGGCACGGGCCCGCTCCAGCGGGGCCAGCCAGGCGCGGTAGGCGGCGAAGGTGCCCAGCGCGGCCGCGGTCATCCCGGGCACGTCCGCCGGCCCGGTCGCCTCGAGGGCCGCGGTCGTCTCGCGCCAGCGGCGGCCGGCCCCCTCGCGCCCGGTCAGCGACGTCGTCGCCGCGGCGGGCACCCCGGCGGCGACGACGGCCCGCGCGATGAGCCGGCCGCCGAGCGTCGAGCCGTCCAGGACGTAGCGGACGCCGAGGGCCGCGGCCCGGTCCGGCACCGCGGGGACGTCGGGGCACTCGGCCAGGGCGGCGACCTCGTCCTCGGGGACGGCGAGCGCGCGCAGGTCCGCCACCACGAGCTCGGCCCGGGCCCGTCCGGCGCCGTCGAGGGCGGCCGGGTCGGTGGCGGCCTGGGCGGCGAGGGCCCGTTCCAGCGGCGCGAGCAACCCCCAGGTGAGTTCCAGCCAGCGCCGGTGGACGGCGGTGTCCCACGGGCGGTCCAGGACGTCGAGCGCGGTGTCGAGGTCCGCGTGGGCCGCGGCCGTCGCCGAGCGCAACCGCGCCAGCGGTCCCTGTTCCGCGTCCACCGCCGTCCCCCTCCGTCGAGACCCACCTGCCAGTTCCCCCAGAAACTACTGGGTTGCGACACGCCCCGGGGTTGCTGCGACCCCCGACCGGGGGTCGAATGGGTGGAAGCCGTGGTCCAGAGACGCGCCGCGGAGGGACCGGAGACGACGGGGTTCCCCATGACCGTGCAGATGACCTCTCACAGCACCACCACCCGCAGCACCCACGACAGCCCCCACCCGGGACACGTGGTCGACGTCCGCGACCGCCCGCTGGAGGACCTGCGCCGGGCCTACGACGAGCGCTGGCACCTCGTGGCGGACGACGCCCCCGACCACCCGACGGCGGACGGCCTGTCGCGCAACGCGACCGAGATCGCCGACCTCGAACGTCGCTGCCGTCCCGCGGGCCGGGTGCTGCCGCGGCGCTCCGGGCCGGACCCCTCGACCTTCCTCGGCTGATCCCGGCGCCGTCCCGGAGCAGTCCGCGGGACTGTTGCCCGGAACGCACCGCTCCCCCGCGCCTGGCACGCTCTGTGCCAGTCGAGGACGAGGAGGGGTGCGGTGGAGGTGCGCGCGGAGGACGTCGCCGCGGCGGTCGGCGACGTCGCGGAGGTGCTGGCGGAGCAGGGCGAACCGCTCGACCTGGCCTACCGGCTGGTCGTGCACTGCGCGCGACTGCTGTCCGCCAGCGCGGTGGGGCTGCTCGTGGAGGACGCCCGCGGCGACCTCGGGCTGCTCGCGGCGAGTTCCGGCGAGGCACGGGTCGTCGAGCTGTTCCAGCTGCAGAACGACGAGGGCCCGTGCCTGGACTGCTACCGGACGGGGACGCCCACCGCCGCGGTCGACGCCGAGGAGCTGCGCCGGACCTGGCCGACGTTCGCCGTGGGTGCCGCCGCGCAGGGCATCGTCGCCGTGCACGCCGTGCCCGTGCAGGTCGGCGGCCGGACGATCGGTGCGCTCAACCTGTTCCGCGACCACGAGGGACCGTTCTCCGCGGTGGAGACGGACGTGGCGCACGCCATGGCGTCGTTCGTCGCGGTCGGCATCGGTCAGCTCGAGGCGAGCGCGCAGGGCGAGCGGCTGCGCGACCAGCTGCAGGTGGCCCTCGACACCCGGGTCGTCCTGGAGCAGGCCAAGGGAGTGCTGGCCGAACGGCACCGCATCCACCCCGACGAGGCGTTCGCGCAGCTGCGCGCGCGGGCCCGGGCCGAACGCCGCCGGCTGCGCGAGGTCGCCTCGGAGGTCGTGGCGCCGCTGGGCCGGGCTCGCGGCGCCTGACCCGGTCCCCGCGGCGTCCTCAGCGGCGGGTCCAGTTCCGCTGCACCAGGTGGTCGACCTCGGCGTTCCCCGGCGCGGCCTCCGCGCGGCGCAGGTCGCTCAGCAACGCGCTCGCCAGGTCGTAGAGCTTGACGTTGTGCGTCTGCGACACCTGCGACAACTGCCGGAACGCCGTGTCCTCGTCGCACCGCGTGAGGGCCATGATCGCGCCCTTGGCCATGTCGATGACGGGCCGCCGGGTCAGGGCGGTGCGCAGCTGGGCCAGTTCGGCCTGCAGCGCAGCGGTGTCCGTGCCGTCCGGGCCACGGCCCGTCGTGGGGTGGGGGGCGTCCAGCTCAGCGACCCCGCCGTCCTCGTCGTGCATCCTCGTTGCGTCCTCCGGTGCAAGCCGACCCTCCACCGGTCGACGGAGGGCGGTTCGCGCAGCGAGGTCTGGGCGGAGCGAAGCCGACGAAGATCCTACGACGGAACGGCCGTGCTCACGCGCCGTCGACGAAGGGCCCGAGCAGGCTGAGGTCGGCGGCGGACAACCGGTCCTTCGCGGTCGCGGCCTGGTGCCAGTGCGGGTACCGCAGCGGGACGGCGCTGACGTCGTCGAGGCGGCGACGTTCCTCGGCGCTCAGCACGAGGTCGGCGGCCGCGAGGTTGTCGCGCAACTGCTCGTCGGTGCGGGCACCGACGACGAGGGACGTCACGCCCGGACGTCCCAGCAGCCAGGCCAGGGCGACCTGCGCCGCGGACACCCCGTGCGCCTCGCCCGTCCGCACGAGCTCCTCGACGACGTCGTAGAGCTTCTCCTCGTCGTGCACCGGCGGTTCGGACCAGTTCCCCAGGTGCCGGGAACCCTCCGGCGCGGCGACGTCGCGGCGGTACTTGCCGGAGAGCAACCCGCCGGCGGGGGGGCTCCAGACGAGGACGCCGACCTCCTCCTCCAGGCTCAGCGGGAGGAGTTCGGACTCCGCGTCGCGCGCCTGCAGCGTGTAGTGGATCTGCTGGCTGACGTACCGCTGGTACCCGCGGGCGTCGGCCGTCGCGAGAGCCTTCATCAGCTGCCAGCCGCAGAAGTTCGACGCACCGACGTAGCGGACCTTGCCCGACCGGACGAGGGTGTCGAGCGCTTCGAGCGTCTCCTCCAGCGGGGTCTGACCGTCCCACTCGTGGATCTGGTAGAGGTCGACGTGGTCCGTCCGCAGGCGGCGCAGGCTGCGCTCGACCGACCGGACGAGGTGGTGCCGGGAGGCGCCCCCGTCGTTCGGGCCGGGGCCGACGACCATGCGCGCCTTGGTGGCCACGAGGAGGTCGTCGCGGCGCGACCCGAGGCCCTCGAGCACCTCCCCGGTGATCTCCTCGCTGAGCCCGTCGGAGTACATGTCGGCGGTGTCGAGGAGGTTCACCCCCGCGTCCAGCGCGATCTCCACCTGGCGCCGGGCCTGCGCCACATCGGTGTTCCCGACGGCCGCGAAGGCCCCCGTGCCGCCGAACGTCATCGTCCCCAGCGTGATCGTCGAGACGCGCAGCCCCGAGCGTCCGAGTCGTCGGTACTCCATGGGCCGGACGCTACTCCCCGCCTCCCGTCCGGGCCCCGCGACGTTCGCGCCAGTCCTCGACGAGGCGGGGCAGTTCCTCGATGAGGTAGGCGAAGAAGTCCTGCGCCTGGTCCAGGCGGGCCGCCGTCGCGCTGTCGCCGGGCACCGCCGTGAGGCCCTCCTCGAGGGTGGCGACGAGCGTCGCCAGCACGGCGGTCTGGGTGGCCGTGGTGTGGAACCACGTCTCGTCCTCGACGACGTACCGGTCGACCCGTTCCATGGGCAACCGCCTGCGCCGCAGCATGTCGACGCGTTCGAGGTAGCGCACGGCGCCACTGACGGCCGCGGCGCTGACCCCGAGCCGTCCGGCGATCTCGCGGGCCGTGAGGCTGCCGTCCTCCGAGGCCAGCAGGACGCTGAACGTGCGGGCCGCCATCCGCGGCATCCCGGCCCCCGCGAGCTCGAGCGCGAAGTCCTCCACGAAGTGGCGCAGGGCTTCCTCGTCCACGGAGCGGCGCGGAGCGTCGTCGCGGTGTCGGGTGGGCACGACCGTCACCCTACCGACGATTCACAGCTTTCACGGTTTTGTGAAACGAGCGTAGCGTGGTCCCCATGGACGCCGTCTCCACCGCGGGGTTGCGCAAGACGTTCGGGCGCCGGGTCGCCCTCGACCACCTCGACCTGCGCGTGCCGACCGGCGAGGTCCACGGTCTGCTGGGTCCCAACGGGGCCGGCAAGTCGACGACGCTGCGGATCCTGCTCGGACTGCTGCGCGCCGACGCCGGGCACGTGGAACTCCTCGGCGCGGACCCCTGGCGCGACGCGGCCGCCCTGCACCGCCGGCTGGCCTTCGTCCCCGGGGAGGTCGCGCTGTGGCCGAACCTGTCGGCCGGGGAGGTCGTCGACCTGCTCGGGCGCCTGCACGGCGGCCAGGACGCGCGCCGTCGCGCCGAGCTCGTCGAGCGCTTCGACCTCGACGAACGGTCCCGGTGCGGGTCCCTGTCGACGGGCAACCGCCGCAAGGTCGCCCTGGTCGCCGCGTTCTCGTGCGACGCCGAACTCCTCCTGCTCGACGAACCCACCGCCGGCCTCGACCCCCTCGGCGAGCAGCAGTTCCAGCGGACCGTCCGGGAGGTGCGCGCCCAGGGCCGCACCGTGCTGCTCTCCAGCCACGTCCTGTCCGAGGTCGAGGCCCTGTGCGACCGCGTCAGCATCGTGCGCGCCGGTCGCGTCGTGGAGACCGGGACGTTGAGCGCGCTGCGGCACCTGACGCGCACCCACGTCGCCGTCCGCGCCCGGCGCGCGCCGACGGGGCTGGACCGGCTCGCCGTGGTGCACGACCTCACCCTCGACCACACCGTCGAGGACGACGTGACCGGTGGGGGGACCGGGGTCGACGTGCGGTTCAGCGTGGACCAGGACGGGATGGGCGCGGTGCTGGAGGCGTTGCGGGACAGCGGTGTCACCGACCTCACGAGCACGCCGACGACCCTGGAGGAACTGTTCCTGCGGCACTACGACCAGCACGACGACCAGCACGACGACCAGCACGACGACCAGCACGACGACCAGGCCGGTGCGCGGTGAACGGGCGGGTCGTGCTCCTGCGCTGCGCCCTGCGCCGGGACCGGGTGCGCGCGGGGCTGCCCGTCCTGCTCCTCGGCGTGCTGCCGGCCGCGACGGCCTCCTCCTACGCCCGGCTCTACCCGACCGTCGCGGAACGGGCGACGCTGGACGCGACCGCCCGCAGGACCCCGGCGCTGCAGGCGCTCTACGGTCCGGTCGGCGACCTCACGACGGCCGGGGGTTTCACGGCGTGGCGCGTCGGTTCCTTCCTCGCCGCGGCCGTGGCGCTCGTGGCGGTGTTCACGGCCGTGCGGCACACGCGCGCCGAGGAGGACGCCGGCCGCGCGGACCTCGTCGCCGCGGGCGCGGTCGGGCGGTCGGCCCCCACCGACGCCGCGGCCCTGCTGGCCGCCGGGGCGGCCGTGCTCACCGGCCTGGTGACGGCGCTCGCCCTGGCGGCGACCGGGGCGGGTGCCGCGGGGAGCCTGCTGCTGGGCCTCGTCACGGGTCTCGTGGGTGCCACCGGTGCGGGCCTGGGACTGCTCGCGGCCCAGGTGCTGCCGACCGCCCGGTCGGCCCGCGCGGTCGCGAGCGCCGTCGTGGGGGCCGCGTTCCTGCTGCGCGCCGCCGCCGACACGGCGCCGCGCGGGTCAGCGCTGTCGGGACTCGGCTGGCTCTCGCCGCTGGCCTGGGTGGGCCGGGCGCAGCCGTTCGCCGGGGACCACTGGCCGGTCCTGCTGGCCCCGCTGGCGCTGACGGCGGGCCTCCTCGCCCTCACCCGGCTGCTGCGGCGGCACCGCGACCTCGGCGCCGGCCTGGTGGCCCCGCGGGGAGGCCGGGCGGGCGCACCGGGCTGGTTGCGGTCCACCACGGCGCTGGCCTGGCGGCTGGCGCGCGGGAGCGTGCTGGGCTGGTGCCTCGGGACGGGGCTGGCCGGGGCCGCGCTGGGGACCCTGACCCCCTCGGTCAGCGGGCTCCTGGCGGGCAGCGCGGGCGCGAGCGACGTGCTGCGGTCGGCCGGCGGGGCGCAGCAGGTGGGTGCCGCGTTCCTCGGCACGCTCACCGCGGTGTACGGCCTCGTCGCGGCGGCGGCCGGGGTGCAGGCCGCCGTGCACGCGCGCGAGGAGGAGGCCGGCGGGCACCTGGACCTGCTGCTGGCCACGGGCGGACGGCGGTTGCCCTGGTTCCTCGGGCACCTGTCCGTCGGTCTCCTCGCCTCGGCGCTGACGCTGCTGTGCGGGGTCGCGGCCACCCGGGCGACGGCGGGCGCGGCGGCGCCGGCGTGGGGTCCGTCGCTGACGGCGGCCGCGACGCAGCTGCCGGCGGTGTGGTTCCTCACGGCCGTGGGGTTCGCGCTCGCGGGGGCGCTGCCCCGGTGGGCCGCCCTGGCGTGGGCGGTCCTGGCGGCCACGACCCTGGCGTGGTTCGCCGGTCCGCTCCTCGGGCTGGGGTCCTGGGTGGGCGACCTGTCCCCCACCACGCACCTGCCCGCGGCGCCCGGCGCCCCCGTCGCCGTGACCGCCACCGTCGTCCTCGGCGCGGCCGCGGTGGCGCTCCTGGTGGCCGGGGCCGTCGCGGTGACGCGCCGGGACCTGCGCGGTCGCTAGCGCGTGCGCAGGGTCCGCTCGACCGACAGGGTCCGGACCTGGGCCGACCCGCCGCGGACGGTGACCTGGCCGCCCTGGAAGTCCTGCACGAGCGCCCCGCCGGTGGTCCGGGCGTCCGAGACGGGGTACCCGAGGACCCCGGCCTCCCAGCCGCGGGCGGCCCAGGCGTCGCGGACGGCGCTCGGCACGACGTGCGTGCCCGCCGCCGGGGAGGAGTAGACGGACCCGTTCTGGAAGTGGGCGTAGGACCCCGCGGGCAGCGAGGCCGCCGTCGTCGTGGGGAACCCGAGCGCCCCGTTCTCCCAGCCGCTCGCGCCGTACCCGGACAGGACGGACCCGCCGAGGGCCTGCGCCCCCGTCGCCGGCGACCAGTAGACGAGACCGCCCTGGAAGCGCTGGGCCACGCCGCCGCGGACGGCGAACTCGGCGCCCGTGGGGTACCCGAGCCAGCTGTTCTCCCACCCGAGGGCGGCCCAGCGGTCGCGGATGGCCCCGCGCACCGCGGCGGCGCCGGTGGCGGCGCTCCAGTAGACCGACCCGCCGGCGAAGTGCTGCCCGTACCCGCCGCCGCGCAGCGGTCCGAGCTCGCGGGCCGTCGGCAGCCCGAGGACGCCGCCGTTCGCGCCGGCCGCGGTGTAGGCCTGCAGGATCGCGCCCTTGACCGGGATGCCGCCGAAGCTGCGCGACCCGTCGGCGTTCTGCCCGGCCAGCGGGGTGCGGCGCGGGGACCCGACGTCGGCCACCCAGTAGGAGCGCCAGACGGTCCGCCCGCCCGACCACAGGGTCGTGTAGACGAGCCCGATGCCGACGTTGGTGTACTTCGGGTCCTGCAGGACGGCCCGGTGCGGGTCGGACTTCATCCAGGTGTCGACGGCGAGGTTGCCGTTCTCCAGGCCGTGGGTGTCCGCGTTGCCCATGTCGGCCGTCGCGACGATCTCGCCCCACTGCGGGAAGTCCGACAGCAGCGTCTGCAGGTTCGGGTTGTGCTTCATCCCGTCGCCCTGGCCGAGGACGTCGGCCCAGTCCTGGGCGACCGTCTCCAGCGTCGGGTCCAGCGTCAGCGCGGGCGCGCCGACGGCGGCGCGCTGGGCGTTGAGCCCGTCGAAGATCTGCTGCTGCTGGGTGTCCACGGGAACGACCGGCTGCAGCACCTGGACGGCGGCCGCCGCCGGGGCGGCGGTGGCGACCTCGGCGAGCCCTGCGCAGGGCAGCACGACGAGCGCGGCGAGCACGGGGGCGAGCGCACGGGCACGCCCGGTGGCACGAGCGGTGCCACGAGCGGAGCGGCGGGGAGCAGTCGACCTGGTCACCCGTTTGGTGTCGTCCTCGGGCACCCGTCACGACAGCGCCCGCCCGGGCTACCCCCGCCCGGGCGAGCGCTCGTCACCCGCGGTGACTACCCCTGCGTCGCGCCGCCCGCGGGTCCCTCGATCGCCGCGGGTCGCTGCTGCGCGGCCCGCACGCGGGCGACGTCGAGCTTGGCGGAGCGGTCGAAGGAGTAGACCCCGTTCTGCTCCTGGAAGACGTCGGTGAGCTGGGTGTAGCAGTAGCCGAACATCAGCGGGTCCTCGAGCAGGACGCCCGTGAGCCCTTCGAAGCGGTGGTGGAACTCCTCCTCGGAGCGCGGCGGCTCGCCGTACCCCCACGAGGACGTCGCCCCCCGGTCCACCTCGGGGTTGCTGGCCGCGACGTCGGGCCGCCACCAGATCCCGCCGAACTCGCTGCAGAACCACGGCTGCCCCTGGTACGGCAGGGACCACGGTTCGCCGTCGGCTCCGTAGTTCGTGTCGGGGTTCCCCGCGGCCAGGCCGGCCATCTCCGCGGCGAACTGCGCCGGGTCCTGCGTGTAGTTGTGCGAGTCCCACACGTCGGACTCCAGGACGCGGTGGGAGTACCCGGAGGCGTCGAGCACGGGCCGGGAGGTGTCCATGGCCTTGGCCGCGAGGAACATCGCCCGCGTCACGTCGTCGAGCACCTGACCGCGGTCGGTGAGGCCCTGCCGGGTCTCGTTGAGCCCGCACCAGCCCACGACGCTGGGGTGGGAGTAGTCGCGTTCCAGGGCCTCCAGCCACTGGCTGACGAAGTTCGGCGTGGGGCGCTGGTGCTCCCCGCGCACGGACGTGCCCTCCTCCACGGCCCCCCAGTCGCCGAACTCCCCCCACACGAGGTAGCCGAGCCGGTCGGCGTGGAAGAGGAACCGCTCCTCGAACACCTTCTGGTGCAGCCGGGCGCCGTTGAACCCCGCCTCCAGGGCGAGTTCGACGTCACGGCGCAGGGCCTCGTCGGTCGGGGCCGTCATGAGGCCGTCGGGGTAGTACCCCTGGTCGAGCACGAGGCGCTGGAACACCGGCCGGCCGTTGAGCAGGACGGCCTTGCCGTCGATGCTCACCGAGCGCAGACCGGCGTACGTCTCGACAGTGTCGACGACGTCCCCGGTCGCGTCCCGCAGCGTGAGCGTGACGTCGTACAGGTGCGGGTCGCCCGGACCCCACAGCCGCACACGGTCCGCCGGCACCGGCAGCGTCAGCCGCGGGGACAGGTCGAGGTCGGCGCGCACGGACGCCGTGACGACCTCCCCCGCCTCGTCGCGCACGACGGCCTCCAGCGTCCAGCCGGCCCGGTCGCCGGCGGTCCCGGTCCCGCTCCGGCGCAGGGGTTGCTCGAGGTGGAACGTCGACCCCGCGACGTCGGGCGTGATGCGCGGGCGCCCCAGGGACACGTCCGGGACGGGTTCGGCCCAGACGGTCTGCCAGATCCCCGTCGTGCGGGTGTAGAGGCACTCGTAGTTCTCGTAGCGCGTCGACTGCTTGCCGCGGGCCTGCGGGCCGTAGCGGTCGTCGCGGGCCCGCACGACGACGGTCACCTCCCCCGTGCGGTGGCCGAGGTCGGCGGTGAACGGCGTGAAACCGCCCCGGTGCCGGACGACCTCCGCACCGTCGACCCACACGGTCGCGTCGTGGTCGACCGCGCCGAAGTGCAGGAGCGTGCGGCGACCGGCCCAGTCGGCCGGGACGGTGAACGTCCGGCGGTACCAGACGGCCGGCAGGAAGTCGGTCGTCCCGACGCCCGACAACTCCGACTCCGGCGCGAAGGGGACCGTGATGGTCCCGGCGAGGTCCCGGTCGCGGAGCCCGCGTTCGAGGCCGGAGTCGCCCGCGTCCACCTCGAACTGCCAGGTGCCGTTGAGGGTGAGCCAGTCGGCGCGGACCACCGAGGGTCGCGGGTGCTCGGGGCGCGGGGTGGTGGGCACGGACGTCTCCTCGTCGATGACGGTGTCGCTGCTTGCGGGCCCAGTCTCACCGACGGTCGTACATCGTTGCAAGCGTGGGTCCACACAACGCTATGCAGCGTTGCAAACGCGTGCTAGGTTCCGCAGCACTGATCGGGACAGAGTGGTTCTCGGTTCTCGACCAGCCGGTGCCCGCCACCCGGCAGCCACCGACCGCCAACGACGGCAGGGACGGACACGCGTGAACAGTCATCCCCCAGGGCCCAGGAGCCCGTTCAGCCGACGGACGCTGCTGCGCGGCGGCCTCGCCGCCGGCGGTCTCGGCCTGGTGGCCGGCGCCGCGGGCTGCGGCTCACCGCTCGCCGCCGGACTCGTCGGGTCCCAGCTCAACCCGGGGACCGTCACCTTCTGGAACCTCTTCGGAGGCGGCGACGGTGCCCGCCTGCAGATCATGCTCGACGAGTACCGCAAGCAGCAGGGCAGCGCCGACTCCCTCGTCGCGGCCACCTTCGCCTGGGGCAACCCGTACTACACGAAGGTGTCGCTGGCCACGCTCGGGAACAAGCCGCCGGACGTCGCCGTCTCGCACCTCACCCGGGCCACCAACCTGGCCGCGGCGGGGCTGCTGGAGCCGATCACCGACGAGACGCTCGCGCTCGTGGGCCTCAAGACCTCCGACTTCACCCCCAAGGCGTGGGAGGCCGCGAAGTTCGAGGGCCAGTCCTACGCGATCCCCATGGACACCCACCCGTGGGTGCTCTTCTACAACACCGAGGTCTGCCAGAAGGCCGGGCTGCTCGGCGCGGACGGCAAGCTCACGAAGATCGAGGGCCTGCAGGCCTGGGAGGACGCGCTCACCGCCGCCAAGCAGGCCACCGGGACCTACGGCGCCGCGACGGCGTCCGTCGGCGACGACTCCAACTGCTGGCGGTTCGTCAACACCCTCTACAGCCAGCGCGACGGCGCCAAACCCCTCATGAGCGAGGAGGGGCAGGAGATCACCATGGACGACGCGCTCATGGTCGACACCCTGGCGACGATCCAGCGCTGGACCTCCTCCGGGCTCATGCCGAAGGTCGTGGACACGCCCGGGGCCGAACTGGCGCTCTCGCAGGGTCAGTCGGCGTTCTTCATGAACGGCGAGTGGGAGATCACGACGCTGCAGAGCATCGAGGGCCTGAAGTTCAGCATGGCCGCCTTCCCGCAGCTGTACGAGAAGCCCGCTGCGCACGCCGACTCGCACTCGTTCGTCCTGCCCCGGATGGACCGCGACGCCGACCAGCTCAAGCGGGCCATGGGCTTCGTCCACTCGATGCTCGAGCAGGGCATGACGTGGGCCGAGGGCGGCCACGTCCCCACCTACCTGCCGATCTTCGACAGCCAGCAGTACAAGACGCTGGAACCGCAGGCCGACTACGCCGAGACCGCGACGTACGCCTCGTACGACCCCGCGGCCTGGTACTCGGGCTCGGGCTCGAACTTCGAGACCGTCACCGGGTCCCAGATCGGTCTGGTCCTGCAGGGCCTGACGACCCCGGAGGCGGCCACGGCCAGCATCCGCAACCAACTCGAGACCTACGCGCGGACGGCGAACCCACTGTGAGCACCCAGACGATCGGCGCCTCCACGACGGCGCGACCCTCCGTGCGCGGCACGGACCCGGACCGGCTGCGCCGCACGAACAAGGCCTGGCTGTTCGTCGCCCCCTTCGGGCTCTTCTACCTGGCCTTCCTCCTCGGTCCCTCGATCTACATGTTCGTCGCGAGCTTCTTCGACACGAGCATCGTCAAGACGGGCCTCGGCAACTTCATCGGCCTGGAGAACTACACGACGCTCCTGTCGTCCTCGGACTTCTGGTCGTCGATGTGGCACACGCTGCAGTTCACGCTCTACACCGTGCCGCCGCTGGTCGTGCTGTCGTTCGTCTTCGCCGTCCTGGCCAACCGCATGCAGCGCGGGCAGATCTTCTGGCGGATGGCGTTCTTCACCCCCTTCATCCTCCCCTCGGCCGCCATCTCCCTCGTCTGGGTCTTCATCTTCACGGCCGACACCGGGCTGTGGGCGACGGTGCAGAAGTGGCTGGGCAGCGAGGCCCCGTCCCCCGTCCTGGCGACCCCGAACCTGGCCATGGTCGGCATCGCGGTCGCGACCGTGTGGTGGACGATCGGCTTCAACTTCATCCTCTACCTGGCCGGGCTGCAGGACATCCCGCGCGAGCTCTACGAAGCGGCCGCCATCGACGGCGCGACCCCGTGGCAGCAGATCCGGCACCTGACGATCCCGCTGCTGAGCCGCACGACGACTCTCGTCCTGCTGCTGCAGATCATCGCCAGCCTGAAGATCTTCGACCAGGTGTACCTCATGACCAGCGGTGGTCCGGGCACGAGCACCGAGACGGCCCTGGTGTTCATCACCAAGACCGGGTTCACCGACTACCGCATCGGTGCCGCCGCGGCGGCCTCGTTCGTCCTCTTCCTCGTCATCCTCGTCATCGCCCTCGTCCGCCAGGTCGTCGAGCGCGCCCAGCTGAAGGGAGCCTGAGATGGCGACCACCGGTGCCGCAGGTACCTCCCGCCGGTCCGGCATCTCCGCCGCCGCACCGCCGCCCCGCGTGGCCAAGGTCGGGACGAACGGCGGGAAGACGTTCAACCGCATCGCGGTCGTCGTCCTGACCGTCTTCGCGGTGCTCTGGCTCGTCCCGAGCCTGTGGGCGATCAAGACGTCGCTCACCGCCAACTCCGTCTCGGCCCTGGGCACGCAGGCGATCCTCAAGGACATCAACCCGACGCTGGCGTCCTACTCCTCACTGCTCGGCGGCGGGGACCTGTGGAACTGGTACCTGGCGAGCTTCATCACCTCGACCCTGTCCGCGGTGCTCGTCGTGCTCTTCGCCTCGATGGCGGCGTTCGCGCTGTCGCGGATGCGGTTCCGCGGCCGGCAGGTCGTCTTCCTGCTCGTCATCGCCGGGATCATGGTCCCCGCCGACGTGCTCATCATCCCGATCTTCCAGATGCTCAACACGGTCGGGCTGCTCAACACCTACTGGGCCGTCATCTTCCCGCAGGTCTCCAGCGTCATCGCGCTCTTCGTGTTCAAGCAGTTCTTCGACGGACTGCCCAACGAGCTCGAGGAGGCCGCGCGCATCGACGGGGCGGGGAACTGGCGCATCTACTGGTCGATCCTCATGCCGCTGTCGCGCCCGGTGCTGGCGGCCATGGCGATCGTCACGTTCGTCGGGGTGTGGAACAACCTCATCCTGCCGCTGTTCGTCCTGTCCAACCCCGACCTCATGACCATCCCCGTCGGTCTCGCGACCGTCCAGGGCTCCTACGGCCAGCGGTTCTCCGACATCCAGGCCTCCACGGTCCTCGGGGCCCTGCCGCTCGTCATCCTGTTCGTCATCTTCCAGCGCCGCATCGTCGAAGGTGTGGCCGGAACCGGTCTGAAGGGCTGAACCACCCCGTGACACGCCTCGACGGAGTCGTCGACCTCGACGTCTCCGGAGCCACCATCAGCCGTCACCTCTACGGGCACTTCGCCGAACACCTCGGCCGCTGCATCTACGAGGGGTTCTGGGTCGGGGAGGACTCCGACATCCAGAACACCTCGGGCGTCCGCGACGACGTCGTGCAGGCGCTGAAGGACATCAGCATCCCGAACCTGCGCTGGCCGGGCGGCTGCTTCGCCGACGAGTACCACTGGATGAACGGCGTCGGCCCGCGCGAGGAGCGGCCGTCGATGGTCAACACCCACTGGGGTGACGTCGTCGAGGACAACTCCTTCGGCACGCACGAGTTCATGCGGCTGTGCGAGCTGCTGGGGGCCGACCCGTACGTCTCGGGCAACGTGGGGTCCGGCACGGTCGCCGAGATGAGCGACTGGATCGAGTACCTCACCCGCTCCGGCGACGCCCCCATGTCCCGGCTGCGCCGCGAGCACGGCCGGTCCGACCCCTGGACGGTCCCCTTCTGGGGCATCGGCAACGAGAACTGGGGCTGCGGCGGCAACATGACCGCCGAGCAGTACACCCAACTCGCCGCCCAGTTCGCGACGTACTGCCGCAACCACGACGGCAACGAGCTCTACCGGATCGCGGCGGGTCCCAGCAAGGACGACTACCACTGGACCGAGACGCTGATGAAGTCGATCAGCAGCCTCGGCGGCCCGGTCACCGCCCGCAAGCACAACGGGTGGCAGGCGCTGTCGTTCCACTACTACACGCACGCCAGCGACGACTGGCAGCACAAGGGGTCGGCGACGGAGTTCACCGCCGCCGAGTACCACGAGACGATGGTGCGGGCGTGGCGCATCGACGAGATCGTCCGCGGCCACGTCCGGGTCATGGACGCCTACGACCCGGAGGCGGCCGTCGGGCTCGTCTGCGACGAGTGGGGCACCTGGTGGGACGTCGAACCGGGGACCAACCCGGGGTTCCTCTTCCAGCAGAACACCCTGCGGGACGCACTCGTGGCCGGGCTGCACTTCGACGTGTTCCACGAGAACGCCCGCCGGCTCGTCATGGCCAACATCGCGCAGACCGTCAACGTGCTGCAGGCCATGGTCCTCACCGACGGGGCGCGGATGGTCCTGACGCCCACGTACCACGTGTTCGCCATGAACGCGGGGCACCAGGACGCCACGTCCCACGCCGTCCAGGTGACGTCGGCGGACGCGGCGTACGAGGGTGAGCAGGGGTCCTACCGGACGCTCACCACGACCGTCAGCTCCAAGGACGGTTCCGCGCTCGTCTCCCTGACCAACCTCGACGTCGAGGGGCCCGCGACGGTCCGCCTCGACCTGCGGGGCAGGAACTGGGAGATCTCCCGTGCGCGGGTGCTGGCCGGAGCGACCGTCCAGGCCCACAACACGGTCGACGCCCCGGACGCCGTCGCGCCCGCGTCGTTCGACGGGGCGCGCCGGGACGGCGACACCCTCGTCGTCGACCTGCCGCCGCACTCCTTCGCGACGGTGGAGCTCACGCTCTCGTGAGCCTCAGCCCGTCGTGAGCTCGCAGGTCCGCAGGACCCCGGCCAGCGTCCCGGACGGCAGTCCCCTGCCGTCCGGGCGCGGCCAGTGCACGCACACCTCGTCGTAGCCGGCCTCGGCGAGCGCACCGGCGAACCGCGGCCAGTCCGCGTACGCGCCGCGCTCGTCGAGGCCGAGCAGCGCCACCTTCCGGACCTCGCCCGCCCCGGGCAGCGCGGCGAAGCGCTCGAGCGGTGCCGTGAACCGGGCGACGGCCTCCTCGACCCCGTCCCCGGGGCGGGGTTCGCCCTCGCCGTAGGTGACCCACCCCTCCCGCAGCCGGGCGGCGAAGCGCATCCCCCGCCGACCGGCGGCGGCCACCGTGAACGGGACCCGCCCGGCCACCGGTCCGGGCAGGTTCCTGGCGTCGTGCGCGGTGTAGTGCTCCCCCGCGACGTCGGTGACCCGTTGCGAGAGCAGCGTGCGCAGCAGCGTCGTCCACTCCTCGAAGCGGTCCTGCCGTTCGCGCGGGGTGAGCGGGGGCACGCCCAGGACCGACGCGTCGTGGGCCGACGTCCCCGCCCCCACGCCGAGCTCGACGCGGCCACCGGAGAGCTGGTCCAGCGTCATGACCTCGGCGGCGAACGTCACGGGGTGGCGGTAGTTCGGGGAGGCGACGAGCGTCCCGAGGCGGACCCGCTCGGTCGCGAGCGCCGCCGCGGCCAGCAGCGGGACGGCGGCGAACCAGGGCCCGTCGCGCAGGTCGCGCCAGGAGAGGTGGTCGTAGCTGAACACCGTGCGGACCCCGGCCTCCTCGGCGGTCCGGGCGGTGTCGGCGAACGCGTGCGGGTGCAGGTCGTTGAGCACGACGCAGGAGAGGTCCACACGGGAACGTTAGCCGCGGCGCCACCACCGGCGCCGGGTGCGCGGCGGTTCCGGGGCCGGGGCGGGCGGCGGCGGCGGGCGCCGCTGACGCCACTGCTCGACGAGCGCCTCGACGTCGAGCAGCGCCACGACCACGAGCGGCCCGTCCGCCGGTCGCCGGTACAGCTCGCGGACGCGGTCGTTGAAGTCGGCGGCCACCTCGCGCACGGTCCGTTCGCCGCCCAGCTGGTGCAGGTCGCGCAGGAGCACCTCGCGTTCCCGGCGCAGCGCCAGCGGCAGCGGCAGCATGGCGCTGACGTCGAACCCCTCGCGGCGGGCCTTGTCGGCGGCCCACTGCTCGGCGGTGAACTCCCGGTCCAGACCGGGCAGGGGTTTGCCGGCACCGGGGAGGTTCTCGAAGTCCCCGCGCTCGTGCGCCTCCCGCACCTGCCGTTCGATCCAGTCCTCGAAGGAGGTGCCGAACGGTTTGCGCCCGCCGGTGCTCACGCCGCGACGCTAACCCCGCGAGGACCCCAGGCGCAGCGCGAGGACGGGGCAGAGCCGTTCGGCCTCCCGCGCCCGCGCCAGCAGTCCGTCCGGGACGACGGCGCGCCGTCCCCCGCCGCGGACGGCCGGGAAGCCCCAGTCGTCGGCGACGAGCAGGTCCGGCAGCAGGTCGGTGCACGCGCCGTGCCCGTCGCACGCGGCGAAGTCGATGCGCAGCTCGGTCACGCCGCCACCGCCCGGGCGGCCAGGCACGCCCCGCGCCGGTGGGCCGCCACCTCCGCCGGGAAGGCGGTGAGCGCGCTGGCCACCGTGCGGGCCGAGGCGTCGGGGTGCCGGCAGGCCCCGCGGTCCACCAGGAGGCCGACGGTGCGGCGCAGCTCGTGCACCCCGTCGGCGTCGAGGCGCCCGGCGGCCAGGGCGAGGGTCAGCTGGTGCAGCCGCGGCAGCCCGAAGGTGCAGGGACCGCACTGGCGGACCGACGCCGCGGCCAGGTGCCCGACGACGACGGCCGTGACGGCGAGGGGGCACTCCCCCGCGAGGAGCGGTCGCACGACGCCCGCGCGGACCGCGTCGACCGTCAGCGGGACCGTCACGTCGGATGGGGTCCACGTCCCGTGGTAGCCGCCGAGCAGCACCCCGGCCCCGGTCGCGACGCCCTCGCGGTCGAGCACGACGTCGAGCGCGGAACCCGCCGGCACCTCCAGGACCCGGGGTCCGGCGGCCGTGGCGAGGGTCAGCAGGACGGTGTCCGGCTGGTGCCCGTGCCGGGCCAGCAGACCGGTCCGGGCCAGGGTCTCGACGTTCTTGACCACCGTGGGGCGGCCCGCCAGACCGCTGCGCCACAACGGGACACCCGTGCCCCGCGGCCGGGCCGCGAACCCGTCGAGGTGGGCGACGACGGCCGACTCCTGCCCGGCGACGAACCCGGGGGCGGCCGCCACCACGTGCACGTGGACGGGGCCGTCGACCCCGCCCCGCTCCCCGGCGGCCCGGCGCACGGCCTCGAGCCCCGGCCCGGCGGCCGCGCAGACGACGACGTCGGGAGCCCCGACCGTCGTGGCGGCCGCGACGGCGCCGTCGAGGACGAGGTGCGGGACGGTGGTGAGCAGGGTCGCGTCCTTGCGCGAGAGGGGCTCCCCCTCCACGCCGTTGACGACGACGACCCCGCCGGGTCCGGCCGCCCGGACGCGGTCGAGCTCGGCCGCGACGGGGCGGGCGGCCCCGCCTCGACCCTGCAACCCGCTGCGCCGCAACCGGTCGATCAGGTCGGGCACACCGGCGGTGCCGGCGGGACGGTCGGGGCTGGTGGTGAGCATCACCGGGGACTCTCCTGCAGGACGGAGGGACGGCGGACGGGGTCGGCGGGGCGCCAGCGGTCGCGGCGGCGACCGGCCACGACGGCCGCGACGACGGCGCCGACGCAGGCGGTCGCGAGCGCGAGGCCCCAGGGCGTGCGGGTGTCGGTGCCGACGCCGAGCGCGTGGGCGAGGCTGACGGCGAGGAACGGCCAGGCGAGGGCGTGCACGGCCCGCCACACGCGCCGGCCCAGCCGGACGCGGGCCAGGCTCGTGGCCACGACCGCGACGAGCAGGAGCACCGCCACGGTGCCCAGCCCCGTCCAGAACCGCTCGTACCCGGCGCTGAAGGGCACGACGACGGCGAGCAGCGGGACGTCGACGAAGGAGTCCGCGACGACGCTCCCGACGTGCAGGAGGAGGAACCCCAGCGCCGCGAGCGCCAGGGCGCGGTGGACCAGCGGCGTCACGACGCGGGGCGAGCGGCCGAGCCGGCGGCCGCCGTGGGCCAGGACGCCGAGGACGACGACGAGGGTGAACAACGGCAGCAGGACGAGGCCGCTGGCGCGCGACAGCGCCCAGAGCAGTTCGGAGCTCACGCCGGCCACCGCCCCGTCGTCCGGACGGTCCCGTCGGCGCTCACGCACCGCGCGCTGACCCCCGCGGCGGCGAACCAGCCGAGCGCCGCCCGGCCGCGCACCAGCGCCGCCGTGCTGGCCGTGTTGGCCTCGACGCAGCTGTCCGCGGCGACGGACACCGTGCGCCACACGGGGTCGGCCGGCAGCAGCGTCCGCGGGTCCAGGACGTGGTGCACCTCGCGGGTGCCGTGGCGCCACCGGCGCGACCGGGTGCTGGACGTCGCGAGCGCACCCCCGGCCGGGAGCGCGACGACCTGCGCGGGTTCCCCGGGCCCGTCGCTGACGAGCACCTCCCAGCGCCGGTCCGGCCCCGCGGTCGCGACGTCGCCGCCGAGGGCGAGGAGGACGCCGGTCCCGAGGCGGTCGGCGACGAGGCGCGCGGCCCGGTCGGCGGCGACGGCCTTCGCGGTGGCCCCGAGGTCGAGGTGGACGTCCGCGGGGACGCGCACCCGGCTCCCTACCAGCTCGACGTCCCGCCAGTCCCGCCGTCCGCGCGTCACGACCCGCACCGCCAGCGGCCCGGCGGCGCCGGACAGCGAGAACTGCGCGAGGGGACGGTCGTAGCCGAGGGCGCACATCGCGTCGCCCAGCGTCGGGTCGACGTCCCCGTCGGTGCGCTCGGCGGCGCGCAGGGCCTCGGCCAGCAGGTCGGCCAGGGTGGGCGAGACCTCCGTCCAGCGGTCCGCGGGCAGGCGGGACAGCTCGCTGTCGGGGCGGAACCGGTTGCACGCGTCGTCGACGCGGGACAACTCCGAGACGACGATCCCGCGCGCGGCCGGCAGGCCCGCGGGGTCCTCGACCACGAGGCGGGCCGTCGTGCCCCAGACGTCCCACTGCGCGACCGCCTCGGTGACGGGCAGGGTCTCGGTGAGCGGCATCACGAACCGCCCGAGGTGGCCGCGCCGGACCCCGACCCGGCCGACGTGCCCGACGTTCCGGGGGCCCAGCCCGACGACCCCTGGTCCGTGGTCGTGGTGGAACTCGTGCTCGTGCCCGCGCTCGTGCCCGATGTGTCCGTGCTGCTCGTCGTGGCGAAGGCGGCCGTCGCGCCGGCGGTGGCCACGACCCCGCCCACCACCACCCCTGCGGTGATCCACCGCGCCCGTGTCGTTCCCATGCCGCTCAGCGTGCGCGGCCCGGCTCGCCCCACCCCAGGAACCGGCTGTGGGTCAGCCCAGCGAGGCCGCCCAATCCCGCACCCGGCGGGCGCTCTCCTCCTCCGAGAGGTCGACCGTCCGGGTCATCACCGACCACCGCACGCCGAAGGGGTCGCGGACGCTCGCGAACCGGTCCCCGGAGACGAAGTCGGTCAGCGGTTCGCGCACGGTCGCCCCCGCCGCCTCGGCCCGCGCCACGACGGCGTCCGCGTCGGCGCAGTACAGGCCCAGGGAGACGCAGTCGTCCTCCCCCGCCGGACCGGGCACGAGGTGGTACTCGGGGTTCGGTTCCCCGACCTGCAGGTGGCCGTTGCCGAAGTCGAGGTCGGCGTGGACGACGACGCCACCCACCTCGGTGACGTCGACGACGCGCGCCCCGAACACGTCCCGGTAGAAGGCGACCGCCTCCGCCGCGCGGGGCACCGCCAGGAAGGGGGTGAGGCTCGTCAGGCCGTGCGGGACGCCGTTCGTCGTGTGCTCTCCAGTGGTCATGCGCCCAGCCTGGTGCCCCGGTGTGCGCGACCGCTTGGACGTTCGCGCCACGATGGGGGCGTGAGCCTCCCGCCGCACCCCACCCGTGGCGTCCTGCACCCGGCCCGGTTGCCGACGTTCACGCGCGTGCCGGCGCCCGCCGAGGCGGCGGACCTCGTGCGCTGGTTCTGGATCCCGGAGTGGCACGTCGACGCGGGCCGCGTCTCGCGCCAGCACGTCGTCGGCTACCCCGGCTGCAACCTCGTCGTCGACTCCCGGGAGGGCGGCTTCACGGGGTTCGCGGGCCCGACGACGCGCGCCTCCCACCAGGACCTGCGGGGCCGGGGCTGGGCCGTCGGTGCCCTCCTGCAGCCCGCGGCCGTCCCCGCCTTCACCCCGGACCCGGCGGCCGAGCGCGACCGGTACCGGCGGCTCGAGGAACCCGACCTCGTGAGGGAGGTCACCGCCGCGATGACCTCGACGGCGCCCGACCGGCACGAGCGCGCCGTCGCCGTCCTGGCGCGGTTCGTGCTCGAGCGCGTCGGGACGGTCGGGGCGGACGCGCTGACGGCCAACGCGTTCGTGGCCCTCGTCGAGGCGGACCCGGGCCTGGTGCGGGTCGAGGACGTCGCGGCCCGGCTGGCGCGCTCGCCCCGCACCCTGCAACGGCTGGCCCGGCGCTACGTCGGGTTGGCCCCCGCCGCGGTCGTGCGCCGGCGACGGCTGCAGGAGGCCGCCGAGCGGGTCCGGACCGATCCCGGCGCGGACCTCGCGACCATCGCGGCCGACCTCGGCTACGCCGACCACGGCCACCTCACCCGCGAGTTCCGGCGGGTCCTGGGCACCGCCCCCAGCGCGTACCGCCGGGAGGCGGGTCGCCCGGAGGTGGGCCGTCACTCCTGAGCGCGGAAGAACCCGTCGACGACGTCGAGCACGGCGCCCGCGGTCCCGGGGCGGGCCGTCCACGGTTCCACCGGGGAGAGCACCCCGAGGTCCACGAGGCGGCGCAGGACCTCCTGCGTCGCGGGCAGTTCGCCCTCCTCCCCGCTCTCCTCCAGGTACCCGCGGACCTCGCCCGTCGTCATGGGCTGCAGCACCGCGCTGGTGACGACGGACAGGGCCGCGACGATCGCGGCGGGCGACGGGCAGGCCGCCAGGACCCCCGTCACGAGCGAGGCCAGGAAGAACGTGCCGACCTGGTAGCGACGTTCGGGGTCGGCGGCGTCCGGGACGGCGGTGCGCCCGTCCTGCACGACGAGCACCTCGTCGGCGACCAGGTCCAGCAGCAGCGCGACCGGGTCCACCTCGGGCACGTCGACCAGCCGGGAGCGCAGCGCCTCCACCGCGGGACCGTCGGTGAGCTCGGACCCGGCGAGGTCGACGCCCGCGGCCAGCTCGTCGACCGCGGCGAGGAAGGCGGCCACGACGGCGAGCGCCTGCAGGTCCTCCAGCCGGTCGGCCAGGGGCACCGCTGCCTCGGCGGCGGTGAGGGCGTCGAGCACGCTGCCCTGGCCCGCGACCGCGCCGGCCACCCCGCCGGAGGCGACGTCGAGGCAGTCCGCGAGCGCCTCCGGTTCGCCGGTCCACTGCTCGGACTCGCCCAGGAACATGAGGTACGACGTCCACGCGAGCCGCGTCTCGTCGACGAGTTCCTGTGCGTCGAGGTCGTTGTGCTCGGCGACGGCGGGCACGATCTCGGTGAACAGCTCCGCGAGGTCGCCGGGCTCGAACGAGCGCGCGGCGGCCGGGACGAGGTCGACCTCCAAGCTCAGGACGAGCCAGCCCAGGGACTCCATGAGCCGGGCCTCGAGGTCCTCGACGGGCAGGTCCGTGGGGTCCTGCTCCTCGTCCTGCTCGCGTTCGGCCTCCAGGAACCGCCGGAACGGCACCTGCAGGTCGCCCAGGACGCGACCTCCGGCCCGCAGGGGCGAGAGCTGGTTCCCGGCGGCGGGCTGACGGGCCGGGTGACCCCGGGGCTTCTTCTTCTTCGGCACCGTCCTGAGCGTAGGTCCTGACCGCGGGTCGTGAGCATCCACGGGAGGGCAGGATGGGGTCGTGCGCACGGTGGTGACGGCCCGGTTCCCCGGGCTGGTCCTGCTCGGGCTGCTCACCGCGTGCACGGCGTCCCCCGCGGGTCCCGCACCCCCCTCCGCCGCGCCCGCCGTGCCGTCGAGCCCGCGCGCGGTGACCCTGCCCCCACCGGGGGCCGTCGCCGACTACCAGCTCGGCGGGGCGTACCCGCCCGCCGCCGACGTCCGGGTCGTGGTGCGCGACCGCACGGCCGCGCCCGGCCCGGGGCTCTACTCGGTCTGCTACGTCAACGCGTTCCAGACCCAGCCCGACGAGACCGGCACCTGGCTGCAGGAGCACCCGGACCTGCTGCTGCGTGTCGAGGGGTCCCTCGTGCAGGACCCCGGCTGGCCCGGGGAGTTCCTGCTCGACACCTCGACGCCCACCGCGCGGGCGGGCCTGGCGCAGGTCGTCGGGGCGTGGATCGACGGTTGCGCGGACGCGGGGTTCGCGGCCGTGGAGGCCGACAACCTCGACTCGGCCACCCGCAGCGACGACGCGCTGACGATGGACGACGCCTACGCGTACTCGGCCCTGCTGTCGGCGCGCGCCCACGCGCGAGGCCTGGCGTACGCCCAGAAGAACACCCCGCAGACCTCGTCCGAGCAGGCCCGCACGGCCGGGTTCGACTTCGCGGTGGCCGAGAGCTGCCAGCTCTTCGCGGAGTGCGACGAGTACACCGCCGTCCACGGCGACCACGTCGTCGAGGTCGAGTACGCCGACGACGGCCGCGAACCCTTCGAGGCCGCGTGCGCCGCCCGCGGCGGGACGGTCTCGGTCCTCTACCGGGACCGCGAGCTGCTGCCGCGCGGGGTGCCCGGGTACGAGTTCGACCACTGCTGAGGGGCCGGCGGGGCCGTGCTCTCGCGCAGCACGAACTCGCTCGGGACGGGGAACTCCGGCGCCTGGGGCAGGACGCCGAGGTCGTGCAGGAGCTGGCGGACCGCGCGTCGCCCCACCTCCCGCAGGTCGTGGCGGACGGTGCTGAGCCGGGGCACGGCGACATCGGCGTACTCGACGTCGTCGAAGCCCACGACGCTCACGTCGTCGGGGACGCGGACTCCGGCGTCGGCGCAGGCGCGCACGAAGCCGAGGGCGACCTGGTCGTTGGCGGCCACGACGGCCGTGGCGGTGCGGTCGGTGCGCAGGAGTTCGCGACCGGCGAGCACCCCGGAGGCCGAGCTCCAGTCCGTGACCAACGGCTCGACGACGTCCAGCCCGTGCTCGGTGCAGAACGTGCTCCACAGCTCCCGCCGCCGCCAGGCCGTCGCGCTGTCCGGGGGGCCGGCGAGGTGCCGCAGCTGCCGGTGCCCGAGGTCGAACAGGTGGCCCATCGCGGCGAGCAGGCCGGGGGCGGGATCGCTGTCGGCGGCCGGCAGCTCCGTGGCGCCGTCCCCGTCCATGACGACGACGGGCAGCCCAGGCACGAGCGAGCGGGCGGGCAGGGCCCGCATGAGCTCGGTCTCGACCCCGAGGACGACGGCGTCGACCCCGGCGCCGACGAGGGAGGTGAGCGCCTCGGAGACGGCCCCCAGCGTCGGCGTCCGCAGCGGCGACAGGGCCAGGGACCAGCCGTGCCGCGCCACCTCCTCGGTCATCCCGTCGAGGGCGAGGACCGCCCCGTGCGTCGTGAGCGTGGAGGCGACGACGCCGATGGTCCGGTAGCTGCCGGTGGCCAGGGACACCGCGGCCTGGTTGCGGCGGTACCCCAGGTGCTCGAGGGCCTCCAGGACCCGCGCCCGGGTCGCGGCGTCGACGTGCGGACGGTCGTTGACGACGCGCGAGACGGTCTGGGCCGAGACGCCGGCGCGGCGTGCGACGTCGGCCATGCTCGCCGCTCGGTGGACGCGGTGCGGATTCACGCCCATTCACACCGCCTGACCTGAGAGGGTTTGCCTGTTAGCGCCCACAAAGATAACGTCCGAGGACAGTCTGGCCCGAGCAGGAGCGATTGCGCGATGACCTCGCACGACGAGCACGGACACGGCGCGGTGGGCCTCGACGACCTGGCCACGCGGGCCAAGGTCGAGGGCGTGGTGCGGCTCGTGGTCGACGACACCCCGTTGGTCTGCCTCACGGAGGAGGCGTTCGACCGACTGACGGGTCGTCGTCCCGACGTCCTGGACGAGCAGAACGGCTCTCGCGCAGTGCGTCTCACGCCCCGCGAGGAGCAGGCGCTGCGCCTGGTGGGGACGGGGCTGACCGCAGCGGAGACGGCGGCGGTCCTCGGCGTGGCGGTCAACACGGTCAGCCAGCACCTCGTGGGGGCCCGGCGCAAGTACGGCGTCACCAGCACGCGCGCGGCGGTGGAGCACGCTCGACGCGACGGATTGCTGTGATTTCGGCAGCCGTCCGCGGAAAGCCTGGGAAATGCCTTTCCGTGATCTTGGCGGCGTCCTCTAGACAGAGGTGTTCTAGACACGACCGCAGACTACTGGTGGGGCAGCGGCACCACGGGGCCCAGGGTCTGGGGGCCGACCGTGATCACGTCCGCTCAGACGAGCCGGCGCTCCGAGTGGGTGAGCCGGGCCAGCAGGACGGTCGACACCACGTCCCGCGAGGCGATCCCGCGGCGGACCCGGTGACCGCCCTCGGTCACCACGACCTCCGGCGACACCACACCGATCTCCTGCAGCGCACGCGCCGCCTCCCGCGGCAGCACCTGCCCCGGTCGAAGACCGGCCAGCTCGGCCCGCGTCCCGTCCGGTAGCGCCTGCCACCACCGCACCACCGCCGGGTCCGGTTCCCGCCGCACGTACCCGGTGCCACCCCAGGCACCCGCCTCCTCGTGGTCGACCTGCCCGTGCCTGTCGTCCTGCTGTCTCTCCGCGTGCTGTGTCACCCCGGCAGCGTGCTGGACGGGACCCGATCCCGCACCCCGACCCGTTCGGCCGATCACGCGGGACCGGTCGGGTGCCGACGACGGGACGAGAGCCCACCCGCCCCCGGAAGGAGCGTCGCATGCTGTCCGTGCTCATCGTGCTGCGCACGCTCGCCGTCGCCGCGGCCCTCGTGCTGCTCGTGCGTCGCATGCGCCGCGAGACGACGGCGCGCGCCACCTGGCGCCACTACGTCGCGGCCTTCGCGCTGCTGACCGGGGCCAGCTCCCTCGAGACCGTCGTCGTGGTCGCCGGCAGCAGCGTCGGCAGCAGCGGGTTGTGGCTCGCGCTGCCGCTGCGGCTGGCCAGCACGGTGGCGAGCTTCCACCTCTACCGGGGTGTCGCCCTCTGGATGCAGCTGCGGGAGAAGTCGCGGCCCGCCGGTCGCGTCGACTGGCTCGTGGGCGTGAGCTGCATCCTCGGTCTCACCGGCGTCGTCAACGTCGTGGTCGCGGTCCCGGACGGGACGGCAGGCCTGGCCGAGCAGCTCCGCTGGCTGCACGTCTGCTCCTTCGGGGTGGTGCTCGGGGCGCTCGTCGTCGCCGCCTGGCGCCTGCCGCGCCAGGTCCGCGGGCGGGCGCGCGGGGTCGCGCTGGCCGTCCTCCTCGTGCTGACCACCCAGCTCCTGTACGTCTTCCTCGGCCCGCGCACCGCCGTCGTGGTGGCCGCGTGGGTCTCCTGGATGGTGCTCGCGGCGGCGTACGGCGCGCTGTCGCTGTTCCACCCCAAGCAGATCGTCCGCGAGCACCCCTCCGCCGTCGCCGTGCCCGTGGCGAGCTCCGTCGGGCTCGTGCTGGGCCTGGCCGCCGTCGCCGGCGCCGGCCTGCACGTGGCCCCGACCCACTGGGCGCTCGCCTTCGGCACCCTCGCCATCGCCGGGTCCTCGGTCCGCCTCGTGCGGCTGGTCCGCGACCTCGCCGACCACGACCGCGCCCTGCGCCAGGCCGGCACCGACGACCTCACCGGCCTGGCCAACCGCCGCGAGTTCCTGCGCCGCCTCGGCCTGCAGTCGCGGACCGGGGCCGGGTTCGGCGTGCTGCTGCTGGACCTCGACCGCTTCAAGGAGGTCAACGACCAGCACGGTCACGCCGTCGGTGACGAGCTGCTCGCCGCCACGGCCGTGCGGCTGGAGCAGGTGCTGCCGCCCGGTGCGGTCCTGGCGCGCCTGGGCGGGGACGAGTTCGCCGCCATCCTGCCGGGCTGCGGCACGGACGACGTCGTCCGCACCGCCGGCGCCATGCTCGCCGCGATCGAGGTCGGGGCCAGCGTCGGCGTCGCGACCTCCACCGGCGCGGACCCCCTGTCGGGGACCGAGCTGCTGCGACGCGCCGACGCCGCCATGTACGCGGCCAAGGCCGCCGGCCAGGGCGTGGCCGTCCACGACGACGCCGCCGACCGGGCCTGGCGCCAGCGGCTCGCGCTGTCCGACGACCTGCACGCCGCGCTCGGGCCCGACGCCCCCGCCGAGGCCGCCGGTCAGTTCGAGGTGCACTACCAGCCGCAGCTGTCGGCGGCCGGCGTCGTCGTGGGCTGCGAGGCCCTCGTCCGCTGGCAGCACCCGCGCCTGGGGCTGCTCGCGCCGGGTGCGTTCCTCGACGTCCTCGAGGAACGCCGGCTCATGCCCGCGCTCACGGCCCTCGTCGCCCGCCGCGCCACCGAGGACCTCATGCAGTGGCGCCGCGACGGCCACGACCTGCGCCTGTCCTTCAACCTCTCCAGCACGCACCTGTCCGACCCCGGACTGCTGCCGCTGCTCGACGAGCTCGTCGCCGGCGGCGCGGACCCGGCCCACGTCGTCGTGGAGGTCACCGAGACCTCGCTCATGAACGACCCCGAACGGGCGCTCGTGACGTGCCAGGACATCACCGCGCGGGGCTTCTCCCTCAGCATCGACGACTTCGGGACGGGCTACTCCTCCCTGGCCTACCTGGCGAACCTGCCCGCCGACGAGCTGAAGATCGACCGCACGTTCACCTCCCGGGCGCTCGCCGACGAGCGCATCGCCGCCATCGTCGCGGGGACCGTCGAGCTGGCCCACCACCTCGGGCTGCGCGTCGTCGCCGAGGGTGTCGAGGACCCGGCGACGCTGGACCTGCTGCGCGAGCTGGGTTGCGACGAGTCGCAGGGGTACCTGCACTCCCGCCCGGTGCCGGCGGCGGAGTTCCTCCGGTGGCTGCAGGCGCACCAGCGGGTGCCCGCCGCCGCCGTCTGAGGAGAGGATGTCGAGCACGGGATGTCGAGGACTCGCTGCCGGCTCCGACCCAGGGTGCGCGACGGCCACCAGGGCCGCCGGGAGCTCGACGGAGGAGACGGACGATGGCCAAGCACCTGTTGCTCAAGCACTACCGGGGCGCGCCGACGGCGGTGAACGACGTGCCGATGGACCGTTGGACCCCCGAGGAGGTCACCGCGCACCTGCAGTACATGGAGGAGTTCGCCGACCGCCTCCGGGCGAGCGGCGAGTACGTCGACGGGCAGGCCCTCTCCCCCGGCGGTGCGTGGGTCCGCTACGACGGTGAGGGCCGGCCGCCGGTCACCGACGGGCCCTTCGCCGAGACCAAGGACCTCGTCGCGGGGTGGATGGTGGTCGACGTCGACAGCTGGGACCGGGCCGTGGAACTGGCCGGCGAGCTGTCCGCCGCTCCGGGGGCCGGCGGGCGCCCGATCCACGAGTGGCTGGAGGTCCGCCCCTTCCTCACCGCCGCGCCGACCGTCACGGAGTGAGCCGGTGGACGAGGACCTGCTGCGGCGGCTCGTCCCCGAGGTGCTGACGGTCCTCGTCCGCCGCGGCGCCGCGTTCGGCGAGGCCGAGGACGCCGTCCAGGAAGGGCTGCTCGACGCCCTGCGGTCGTGGCCGCAGGACCCGCCGCGGGACCCGAAGGCCTGGCTCGTGACGGTGTCGTGGCGCCGCCTCGTCGACGCCACCCGGGCGGAGGGTGCCCGACGGCGGCGGGAGGTTCGCCGGGAGGCCGAACCCGTCCCCGGGCCGACCTCCGGCACCGACGACACGTTGCGGTTGTACTTCCTGTGCGCCCACCCGGCGCTCACCCCGTCCTCGGCCGTCGCGCTGACCCTGCGGGCGGTGGGCGGTCTGACGACGCGGCAGATCGCGCAGGCCTACCTGGTGCCCGAGGCCACCGTGGCGCAACGCATCAGCCGCGCCCAGCGGACGGTCGCCCGCGCCGGACTGGGCGAGAGCGGGGACGTCGCGACCGTGCTGCGGGTGCTCTACCTCGTCTTCAACGAGGGGTACTCCGGCGACGTCGACCTCGCGGCGGAGGCGATCCGGTTGACGCGGCAGCTCGCGGCCGTCGTCGCCCACCCCGAGGTCGCGGGACTGCTGGCGTTGCAGCTCCTGCACCACGCCCGGCGCCCCGCGCGCACGGACGCCGCCGGCGCGCTGGTCCCGCTGGCCCGCCAGGACCGCGGGCGGTGGGACACCACGCTCGTCGCCGAAGGGGTCGCCGTCCTGCAGGAGGCCCTGGCCCGCGACCGGCTGGGACCGTTCCAGGCGCAGGCCGCGATCGCGGCGCTGCACGCCGACGCCCGGCGGCCCGAGGAGACCGACTGGGTGCAGATCGTGGAGTGGTACGACGAACTCCGGCGTCTGGACGACTCCCCCGTCGTCCGGCTCAACCGGGCCGTCGCCGTCGGGGAGACCGACGGCGGGGCGGCGGGACTCGCAGCGCTCGTCGGTCTGGAGGACTCCCTCCCCCGCTTCCACGCCGTCGCCGCGCACCTGCACGAGAAGTGCGGCGACACCGCGACCGCCGCCCACCTCTACGCCGAGGCGGCGCGGCGGGCGACGAACGCGCAGGAACGGGACCACCTCGTCCGGCAGGCGGCGCGGTTGAACTCCGCACGGGACTGAGCAGGGTTCAGGCACTCTCCCGCAGGTCGTTCCGCTCGGCGCCACCCTGAGGACGTCACGGCGTGGGCATACCCCCGTTGACGTTGAGCACCTCACCGACGACGTAGCTCGACTCCGGCGAGGAGAGGAACACGTACGCGGGTGCGAGCTCGGCCGGCTGACCGGCACGCCCCAGCGGGGTCGAGGTCCCGAACTCCGGCATCGCGTCGTCGGGCTGGCCGCCGGCGACCTGCAGCGGCGTCCAGACCGGACCCGGGGCCACCACGTTGACCCGGATGCCCTTCGGGGCGAGCTGCTGGGCCAGTGCCTGGGACATCGTGGTGATCGCGGCCTTCGTCGTGGCGTAGTCCACGAGGTTCGGCGAGGGCTGGTACCCCTGGATCGACGACGTCGTGACGATCGTCGACCCGGCGGGCAGGTGCGGAACGGCCTCCTGGACGAGCCAGAAGAGCGAGTGGACGTTGGTGCGCATCGTCTCGTCGAACTGCGCGGACGTGATGTCGGCGACGTCCTCCGCGTGCTGCTGCTTGCCCGCCACGACGGCGAGGGCGTCGAGGCCACCGAGCTCGCGGACGGCGGTCGCGACGAGCCCGCGGGTGTACTGCTCGTCGGTGAGGTCCCCCGGGGCCAGGACGGCCTTGCGGCCCGCGGCCTCGACGAGGTCGGCCACCTCACGGGCGTCGGACTCCTCGGCGGGCAGGTACGAGAGGACGACGTCGGCGCCCTCACGGGCGAAGGCGATGGCGGCCGCGCGGCCGATCCCGGAGTCGGCGCCGGTGACGAGGGCCTTGCGGCCGGACAGCCGACCGGTGCCGCGGTAGGTGGATTCACCGTGGTCGGGGCGGGGCGAGAGTTCGGAGGCCAGACCGGGCCCGTCCTGCGGCTGCGGTGCGAAACCCCCCTGGTGGTGGAGGGTCACGGGGTTGGCGAAGGTGTACTGGTCGGTCACGAAACTCACCGTAGGCAGCGTCTGCGGGGACCGCTCGCGGGAGGTGGCGCGAGGTCACCCGCGACGGAACGACCGTCGACCGCGGGGAACGGATCGAACGAGGAGTTCTCGCCCCGGGAAACGGCACGCGCCCGCGGGTGCGGGACGCCTCCTGGACCCGCAGGCTGGCGGCCATGGACCAGCAGGACGTCGAGAAGCGCTTCGGCGAGGCCGTGAACATGACGGCGAAGGAACTGGAGGACTGGCTCGAGACCGAGGAGTCGCAGTCCGTCGGTGTGGGGGACGGCGAGTCCGTGGGCCACCGGTCGGGTCGTCGGATCGTCGAGATCCTCCGGACGGGGAAGGCCGACCTCGGCGACGACGACCACGAGCACATGCAGAAGGTCGTGGGCTACGTGGCCCGCCACGTGGAGCAACGACCGAAGGGTGACGTCACCGACACGAAGTGGCGCTACTCCCTCATGAACTGGGGCCACGACCCCCGAGAAGGGCTGACCGCCGCCCCGCGGACCGCGCGGTCCACCCCGACCGCCGGCCGCCCACTGCGGGGTGGGCGGCCGGCGGGCGGCGTCCGCGTCAGGTCCTGATCAGGCGGGGTCCCGCCCGCCGTCGGTGGGTTCGGCGTCCCCGGCGTCCTCGGCCTCCTCGGCGAAGCCGGTGTCGTTGCCGTAGCCGTCGAGGGCCGGGGACTCCGCCGCCTCTTCGCTGCCGGGGTTCTCCTGGCCGGGGTTCTCGGGGATGTTCTCGCTCATGTCCCCGACGGTAGGGGTGCTCCCCTCCCGCCGCCCGGCGGGTTCGGCGGACCCGCGGTCGGAGGACTTCCGGTTGCCGGGCCCGTTGACCGGTGGTGGAGTGAGAACGTCGGGTGCAGCAGCGATCGCCCAGGCAGTCCGAGAGGAACGCTTGGAGGCACCCACCTGTGCTAGCAACACGTCACGCCCTCGTCGAGGCGAACCTCGGCCTGGCTCGCGGGCTCGCCGCCCGGTACCGCCACCGCGGGATACCCACCGAAGACCTCGAACAGGTCGCCTACCTCGGACTGGTCAAAGCCGCCGACCGGTTCCGCGAGGACGAGGGTCACGAGTTCGGCGCCTACGCGACCCCCACCATCACCGGGGAGATCCGTCGCCACTTCCGCGACCACGGGTGGGCCGTGCGCCCACCCCGACGCCTGCAGGAACTGCGCACGCGTTTCGTCCACGAGGACACGACGGGTCTGACCGACACCCAGGTCGCCGAGAAGCTCGGGGCGACCCTGGCCGAACTCCGTGAGGTCCACCGCGCCACGAACGCGTACTCCGCGCTCTCACTGGACGTACCCCGCCACGACGTCGCGGGGGAGGCCGACGCGACCGTCACCGTCGACGACCTCGTGTCCCTGAGGGGCGCCGTGGCCGGGCTCGACGAGCGGGAACGACGGATCCTCGCGCTGCGCTTCTACGACGAGGCCACGCAGTCGGAGATCGCGGCGGACCTCGGCATCAGCCAGATGCAGGTCTCCCGACTCCTGACCTCGATCCTCGGCCGACTGCGGGGACACCTCGGGGTTCACGTCCCGGTGCGCGAGGTCACCACGCCCGTCCGCCGGCGCAACGCGCCCGACGGGGCCCCGGCGTGGTCGCGGATCCCGTCGAGCAGTTCGACGAGGACGTCCCGGGCCGCGTGAACCGGACGCCACCCGAGTTCCTCCCGCGCCCGGGTGGTGTCCATGACGGGAACCCCGAAACCCAGGTCCACCCAGCCGGGCTGGACGGGGTGCAGTCGCGCCCGGTACGTGGCCGCGGCCGCGGCCCGGACGAGCCGGCGCGACACCGGGACGTGGCGCGGGGAACTCAACGCCAGCGCGAGGTCCCGCGCCCGGAGCACGGGTTCGTCGGCGACGTTGAACGCGCCGCCGGGAACCCGTTCGAGGATGCGGGCCAGGGCGTCCGCGAGGTCGTCGGCGTGCACCACCTGGAACCGGAGCCGTTCGGGCAGGGGCAGCACGGGCAACGGGACGCGACGCAGCAACCGGGTCGGGACGAAGGGCCCGAGGAAGTAGCGGGCGATCTCGCTGCCCGCGTCGCGCTGGAACACCAGCGCCGGGCGGACGCGGGTCACGACGAGTTCCGGGTGGTCCCGTTCGACGTCGTCCAGGTGCGCCTCCACGACGGCCTTCTCGCGCGAGTACTGCGAAGAGGAGATGCCGTCCGTCGGCCAGGACTCGTCGACGCGCGCGTCGTCCGTGGGGTGCGTCGCGTACGCCCCGACCGACGACAGGTGGACGAGGTGCGGGACCCCGGCGGTGAGCGTGGCTCGCACGACGTTCTCGCTGCCCGTGAGGTTCACGCGCGCCATCTCCCGCGGGTCCCGGGCGGGCTGGATGAGCCAGGCGGTGTGCACGACGGCGTCGACACCGGGGAGGGCGTCGACGAGGCGCGGCACGGCGTCGGGGGCGGCGACGTCCTGCCGGACCCAGTGCACATCGGCCCAGGGACCGACGGGTTCCGGCAGGCGACGGCAGATCCCGACGACGTCGTGCCCGGCGGCCCGCAGCCGGCGCACCAACGCGGTCCCGACGTTCCCCGTCGCACCCGTCACGGCGACCCTCATGGGCGAACTCCTCTCGTCCGGTTTCCCTGGACGACTACCCCGCGGCGTGTCCCGGAAACCTCGCGGTTCCACCGCGCGCTCGACGGAGGTGGGGCGTAGCACGGGACCATGCCCCTGATGAGTTCCCTCTTCGACGCACCGTCGCGCTGGACGGCCCTCGACCCGCTCGCCGCGCGAGCCAAGGACACCGCCGACCGCCTCCTGCCCGGTGGGGCCGTGCGGGGTCTCCTGCACGGACGGCCGGCCGGTCACCCGGCGCACCCGGCGCTGGCGATGGTCCCCGTCGGGACCTCCGTCTCGGCGCTGCTCCTGGACGTCGCCTCGCTCCTGCCCGGCGGCCGCGTCCTCGACGTCCCCGCGCGCGGGCTCGCGGCCGTGAGCGTGGCCACCGTCGCCCCGACCGCCCTCGCGGGCTGGGCGGACTACGTCGACCTGCACCCCGACCAGCAGCGCACCGCCATCGTCCACGCCGCCGGGAACGCCGTTGCGGCCACGCTGTGGTCGGCGTCGTTGCTGGCGCGACGGCACGCGCGACTGCTGCGCACGGCCGGCACCCTCGTCGCCGGTGCCGCCGGTGCCCTCGGCGGTCACCTCGCCTACCGGTGGGCCGCGGGCCCGAACCACGCCGAGCACCTCGTCCACCTCGCCGGGGACGGCCGGGAGTTCACCGACATCGGGTCCCTCGCCGACCTGCCGCAGGACCGGCCGGTGCAGCGCTGGATCGGCGACGCCCCGCTGTGCGTGCTGCGCCGCGGCGACGAGGTGCTGGCCCTGACGGACACGTGCACCCACCTCGGAGCAGCCCTGCACGAGGGCGAGGTGTCCGGGACGGGTGGGGCCACCACCATCACCTGCCCGTGGCACGCGAGCCGGTTCCGGTTCGCCGACGGGGACGTCCTCGACGGCCCCGCCACCGCCCCGCAGCCGACGGTCGCCACCCGCGTCGCGGACGGCCGGGTCCAGGCCCGCGTCGTCGGTCCGCCGCTGTGAGGGGTTTGCCGGCCGCGCGACGGGGCAGGGGACCGCTGTGAGAGCGCTGACGTGGCAGGGGAAGCGGTCGGTGCGCGTCGAGGACGTGCCCGACCCCGAGGTCGTCGAACCCACCGACGCGGTCGTGCGGATCACGTCGACCGCCATCTGCGGGTCCGACCTGCACCTCTACGAGGTGCTGGCTCCGTACCTGGCCCGCGGTGACGTCCTCGGGCACGAACCCATGGGGATCGTGGAGGCCGTCGGCCCGGAGGTGACGAACCTCGCGGTCGGCGACCGCGTCGTGGTGCCCTTCACGATCTCCTGCGGCCACTGCTGGATGTGCCGTCGGGGTCTGACGACCCAGTGCGAGACCACCCAGGTGCGCGAGAAGGGCAGCGGCGCGGCGCTGTACGGCTACACGTCCCTCTACGGGTCCGTCCCCGGCGGGCAGGCGCAGTACCTGCGCGTGCGGCACGCGGACTTCAACCCGGTCAAGGTCGGGAACGACCTGCCCGACGACCGGTACCTGTTCCTCTCCGACGTCCTGCCGACCGCGTGGCAGGGCGTGCGGTACGCCGACGTCCCCGAGGGCGGCACCCTCGCCGTCCTCGGGCTGGGGCCCGTCGGGCAGTTCGCGGCTCGGATCGGCCGGCACCTCGGCTACGACGTCGTCGCCGTCGACCCCGTCCCCGAACGTCGGGCGATGGCGCAGCGGCACGGCGTCACGGCCATCGACCTCACCGACGACGCGGGCGCCGACGTCCCCGCGCAGCTGCGCGACCGCACCGACGGCCGTGGACCGGACGCCGTCCTGGACGCCGTGGGCATGGAGGCCCACGGCGGGGCCGAGGGCGCGATCGCGAAGGCCGCGCAAACCGCCGTGGGGCTGCTCCCGGACCGGTTGGCGCAGAGGGTGATGGAGACCGGTGGGATCGACCGGTTGTGGGCCGTGCGGACCGCCGTGGACGCCGTCCGTCGTGGGGGCACGATCTCCCTGTCCGGCGTCTACGGCGGCGAGGCGGACCCGATGCCGATGATGACCATGTTCGACAAGCAGTTGCAGTTGCGGATGGGCCAGTGCAACGTCAAGGCGTGGATCGACGACCTCCTGCCGCTCGTGGAGGACCCGGCCGACCCGCTCGGCGTGACGGACCTGACGACGCACCGCGTGCCCCTGGAGGACGCGCCCGAGGCGTACGCGATGTTCCAGGAGAAGCGGGACGGCTGCATCAAGGTCGTGCTCGAACCCTGACGTTCCTCGCCATCCGTCCCCGGGTGGGCCTGGCGGCGCGCACCGCGCTCGCCGCCACGCTCGCCTGGGTCATCGCCCTCGCCCTGCCGGGGTCGATCCCGGACACCTATCCGTACTTCGCCCCCCTGGGAGCCGTGGTCGGGTCGTACTCGACCGTGCGCAGTTCCGTGCGGAACTCCGCCCGGGCGGTCGCCGCGATCCTCTGCGGGGCCCTGCTGTCCCTGGTCGCGGCCGAAGTCCTCGGCCGCGACCTGCTCGTCGTCCCGGTCGTGGTTTTCTGCGCGACCCTCCTGGCCGGCTGGCGGTTCTTCGCCGACCAGGGCAGCTGGGTGCTCACCGTCGGGTTGTTCGTCCTCGTGGTCGGGGTGCAGCACCCCGTCCAGTACGCCCTCGGGTACACGACGCTCACCCTGCTCGGCGGGTGCGTCGCGGTCGCGGTGAACACCGCGCTTCCCTCGCTGCCGCTGGCTCAGTCCCGACGTGCCGTGCACACGCTGTCGACGACCCTGGCCGACCAGCTCGACGACCTCGCGGAAGGGCTGCGCCGGGACGACCCGCCGGGACCGCGGGAGTGGGCCGACCGCCTGCGCTCCGTCGCCCCCGTGCGCGAGTCGTTGCGGCGCAGCCGGGAGGAGACCGAGGAGTCGCTGGCGGGGAACGTCCGGGCCCGCCGGCACGTCGAGGACGTGCGTCGTCAGCACGTCACGGGGGTGTCCCTGGAGAACCTCGCCGGGCGGGTGGAGGAACTCACGGAACTGCTCGTCGAGGCCCTGACCCCGCGCGAGGACGAGGTCGCCCTCCCCCGCTCCCTGCGGGGTCCCACGAGCGAGGTCCTCACCGCGCTCGCGCGGGTCGTGCGGGAGGACGGGGACCGGTCCGCCCTCCGCGAGGAGTTGCAACGCCTGTCCGCGGCGGAGGCGGCGGCGCAGTTCCCGGGCGACCGCGACCGGCAGACGGCGGGTGCGGTGGTGACGGCGCTGCGCCGCTGCCTCGGCGCGCTGGCCGAGCACACCCCCGACGGGAGCCAGGACGAGGAGGCGGTCGTCCCGACGCCGTGGGTCCGCCCGGACCCCGACCTGCCGGTCGCCCCCCGTTTGCGCCTGCGGGCCCCGGGTAGGTGGCGGGCACGACGCCCTCGACGGCGAACCCGCGACTGAGAGAGGTACCCCGTGTACAGGCACACCCGCGAACTGCAGTTCACCGCCCGACCGGAGAAGCCGGACGCCCTCTTCGCCGCGAAGTTCCAGGAGATCCTCGGCGGCCAGTTCGGTGAGATGACCGTCATGATGCAGTACCTGTTCCAGGGGTGGAACTGCCGCGTCCCCGGCAAGTACAAGGACATGATCATGGACATCGGGACGGAGGAGATCTCGCACGTCGAGATGCTCACCGTCATGTTGGCCCGCCTCCTCGAGGGCGCCCCCGGTGAGGCCACGGACAAGGCCGCCGCGGCGAACCCCGCCCTCGCGGCCGTGCTGGGAGGGCAGAACGTCCAGCACGCCATCGTCTCGGGTGGCGGGGCACGCCCCACCGACTCCCTCGGGAACCCGTGGAACGCCGGTTACATCGTGGCGAGCGGCAACCTGCTGAGCGACTTCCGCTCCAACGTCGCCGCCGAGGCCCAGAGCCGGCTCATGACGAGCCGCATCGCCGGCATGACCGACGACCGCGGCGTCAAGGAGATGCTCGCCTTCAACCTGGCCCGCGACACCTACCACCAGCAGCAATGGCTGCTGGGCATCCAGATGCTCATCGCGGACGGGTTCGTGGAGACGGAGGTCGAACAGTCCAACGGGGAGTGGGAGGACCACGACGCCGCCCACGTGTTCTACACGTCCACCGACGGCAGTCGAGCCGGCGAAGGCCTGTGGGCCACTGGGAGCAGCCTCGTCGACGGTGAGCCGTTCCGGACCGAGGAACTGCGCCCGCTGACCGACGACGACGGCACGCTGCCCGCCCCCGACCCCCTGCAGTTCGTCACCTACGACGGGAACGCCGGGCCGGGGAAGCCTGGCACGGGTGCCGGCGCGCACTTGCAGGGAGCGCAGAACGTCGTGACGAAGGTGAAGGACGCCCTCACGGGCGACGACCACTGACCCTGCCTGTCACGGCCCGACGGTCGTCGCGAGCCAGTCCCGCAGGGCGGCGGCGATCTCCCGCGGGGAGTCGTGGGGCAGGAAGTGGGTTCCCGGCACCACGACTTCCTGCTGGTGCGGCCAGGCCCGGAGCTGCACGAGGACGGCGCCGGTCACGACGGCTCCCGACTCCCCCCGCACCAGCAGCTTCGGGACCCCGCTCGCGGCCATGAACGCCGCCCCGGCCTCCACCGTCCGGTGGACGCGGGCGGGGTGGCCGTCGATGGGGATCTGCCGGGCCCAGGCCAGGACGGCCCGCCGGTCCTCCCCCGACCTCGCGAACGGCGCGCGGTACGCCGCGACCTCCTGCGGGGTCAGCGTGCGGAGCGTGCCCGCCCGCAGGACGACGTCGACGAAGACGTTCCCCTGGAGGGCGAGCCGTTCCCCGTCCGCACTGCGCAGGGGCGCCGAACAGGTCCGGGTCCGGCCCGGTGCCGTCCCGCCAGGAGACCGGGACGAGTCCGGCCTCGAGGTGGGCGATGCCCCGGACCGCGTCGGAGTGGCGTCGCGCCCAGTCCACGGCGAGGACACCGCCCCAGTCGTGCCCGACGAGGACTACGTCCCGGTCCAACCCGAGCGCGCTGAGGCCGGCGTCCAGGAACCGGGCGTGCTCGTGGAAGGAAAAGCGGTCGTCCCCGGTGCCGGAGAGCTTGTCCGACTCCCCATCCCCATGAGATCGAGGGCGACGCAGTCGTGGTCGTCCGCCAGGCCCGCCACGACACCGGACCAGACGCGACGACGTGGGGTTGCCGTGAAGGAACACGACCGGTCGACCGGAACCGGAGCGCCGGTAGGCCATGCGGTGGCCGAGGACGCTGACGTGGGACAGCACCATGCGCACAGTGAGGCCTTGTCAGTAGCGGCGTGAGCAACTACCGCATCCCCGGGGCAGAGGCGTTGGGGCACGTAGGGCCTGGCCGGTCACGATGGTGGCGACCA